>CALUWU010000012.1 GCA_944324555.1 uncultured Desulfovibrio sp. | reverse complement strand
TCGGGGATGTATTCCAGCGAAATGCAGCCCACATCGGGCTGTCCCGTTACCGGACACAGCGACGTAAATTCGGGAAAGCTGATGCTGATCACATAGGGACGCTGCGGGTAGCAGTTGGGAAAGGCCTCCAGCAGGGCCACGGAAGGGCCGCCGGAAGGCTGGGGCAACTTGCCGGTACCGAGCGCGCGCAGCGCCTCGGTCTGATCCTGGCTACGTGTGGTCATGGGACTCCTTAGAACATTTTCCGTTTGAAACGCCGGCGTTTCAAACCATACGGCCTGTCGCTTCGCGGAAAAAACGCGGTTTTCCCGCCCACTCCGGGCCGGACGGCGGCACGCGGCCCGGATTTGGGCGTGCCAACGACAAAGACCGCCTCAGAGCATCCGGGCCGGGCGGGAAAACGACGACATGCGTTCCCCGACTTGTAACGCAAAGACATACAGGCTACAATAGCATATATCCGTGCGGGCTATTCAAGATGGGGGACGCCCCGCCCGCAGTATTGCGGCACGGTTCTTCCGGGCCGCTTTTTTCAATGGAGGAAACGCTTGCTGCACTGCATTCTCAGCGCCGCTTCGGCGGGCGACGTGCTGCCCCTGACACCGGACACACTCCGCAAGGCCGGCATGCCGCATCATCGTATGGCCGCCGGGCCGCTCCCGGCCCTGCCCGTGGGCGCGGGCCTGTTTACCGACGACGGCAAGGAATGGCTGCGCGTCACCGGGCGCGTCTGGCTGCCCGGTGAATCTCATGCCGTCCCCTGCCCGCTGCTGACGGCCCTTGCCGATATTCCGGTAGGGGAAGCCCGACTCCACGTCCGCAAGGAAGGGCGCAGCCTCGCATGGATCACCCTGTCGGACAAGGGCTCGCAGGGGCTGCGCAACGACAGCAGCGGCCCGGCCATTGCCGCCGCCGTGGGCGAGGCCCTGCCCCTGTGCCACGCGCAGGGCTTTCTGCTGGCCGATGACGCGCCCTCCCTGCGGGCCCTGCTGCTGGAGCTGGCGCTGGGACAGGGCTACGACATCATCTGCACCAGCGGCGGCACGGGGGTCGGCCCCCGCGACATCACGCCGCAGACCGTTGCCCCGCTGCTGGATCTGGAACTGCCGGGCTTTGCCACGGCAATGATGCTGGAAAGCCTCAAAAAGACGCCGCATGCCGCCATCTCCCGCGCTGTCTGCGGCGTTCTCGGCCCAAGTATTGTCATTACCCTGCCGGGCAGCCGCAAGGCCGTCCTGGAAAATCTCGCCGCCGTGCTGCCCGCTCTGCCGCACGCGCTGGACAAACTTCACGGCGATCCCGCCGATTGCGGAGGTTAATCATGCCCCCCATTCAGACGCCCTTCGGCAGCTTTACGGCCATCTGCCGCATGATCAGAATCGAACATTCCGTCTTTGCACTGCCCTACGCCTACGCGGGGGCCGTGCTGGCCGCAGGCGGCATGCCCTCCTGGGGAACGCTCATTGCTCTGACGGTCGCCATGATCGGCGTGCGCTCCTTTGCCATGGCCTTCAACCGGATCATGGATCTGCCCTTTGACAGCGAAAACCCGCGCACCTGGGATCGTCCGCTGGTCACGGGAGAAATCAGCGTCAAACAGACCTGGTCGTTCTGCGGCATCATGAGCCTGGTGTTCATCTTTGCCTGCGCCTTCCTCAATCAGCTCTGTCTGTACCTGTCCATTCCCGCCCTGCTTTTTGCGGCGGCCTACAGCGTCACCAAGCGCTTCACGACGCTCTGCCACTACTGGCTGGGCGCAACGCTGGGCCTTGCGCCGCTGGCGGGCTGGCTGGCAGTCTCGCCCGACAGCCTCGGCATGCCCGCCATCCTGCTGTTCTTTGCCGTCACTTTCTGGACGGGGGCCTTCGATATCTACTATGCCTTCCAGGACTACGATTTCGATCAGGTCTTCAATCTCTATTCCGTGCCTGCCGTCTACGGCCCTGATGCCGCCATGGCCATTGCGGGCGTGTCGCACGTGGTCACGTCCATCTTCCTGCTGCTGACGGGCTACGCCGCCGGGCTGGCCTGGCCGTGGTACTTCGTCTGGCTGGTTATCTCCGGCGTCCTTTTCTGGGAACACAAGCTGGTGAAGCCGGATGACCTGCGCCGCATCAACATGGCCTTCTTCACCCTCAACGGCGTTGTCTCCATCGTCATGCTGATCGGCGTCATTCTGGGAGTTCTCTTCAATGCCGCGTAAAAAAACCTACCAGTGGCATGCCGATGCCGAAACGGAAGCCAGCGACGCCCCGAGCCGTTCCGCTAAAAAAAGGCAAAGCACGGCTCTGCAGAAGCTGGGCGAGCAGCTGACGCAGCTGGACGCCAGCGCGCGCGCCGCCCTCCCCCTGTCCGCGGATCTGGCGGAAGCCCTGCGCCTTTACGATAGAATCCGGGACAAGGAAGGCAGACGGCGGCAGCTGCAATATATCGGCCGCCTCATGCGGGAAATCGACGCGGGCCCCATCGAAGAGGCGCTTGCGGCACGGACCGCCGCCCATCAGGCAGACACCGCTCTGCTCCACCGGGCCGAGCAGTGGCGCGCCGCCCTGCTGGACGCAGAACCGGATCGGCTGCGGGCCCTGCTCGTCCGCTGCCTGCCCGCAGCCGATGCCGCATGCCTCGATGCGCTGGAGCAGACAGCACGGGCCGCCCGGGAGGAAGATCCCGCCGGGGCGCCGCACGCCCGCCGTGCTCTCTTCCGCGAACTGCTGGCCGCCATAAAAAAATTCAACAAAAAAGATTAACAATTTCACATAACTAAAAGAAAATTTTTCTTCTGGAAAAATTTTTTGAAAAAACTGCTTGACTCCGAGGGGGGTTTTACGTAGAACCACTCTTGTCGAGAGCGACACGCCCTTGTAGCTCAGTCGGTAGAGTGCATCCTTGGTAAGGATGAGGTCACCAGTTCAATCCTGGTCAAGGGCTCCATCGAGAGTAAAACGCCCATGGAAACATGGGCGTTTTTTTGTTATCCACCTTCACCCCGGTGTCACAGTCATGCAACTGCCCGTTCCCGCCGTCACCATCGGTCTGCTGCTCTGCTCCAACGTCTTCATGACCTTCGCCTGGTACGGTCACCTCAAGCACAGAGGTTCCGCCCTGCCGCTGGTCATTCTCATCAGCTGGGGCATCGCCTTCTTTGAATACCTGCTCCAAGTTCCCGCCAACCGCATCGGTTACGGTCACTTCAACGCGGCGGAGCTCAAGACCATTCAGGAAGTCATTTCCCTGAGCGTCTTCTGTCTCTTCTCCGTCTTCTATCTCAACGAGCCGCTGCGCTGGAATTATATCGTCGGCTTCGGCCTGATCGTGCTGGCGGCCTGGGTCATCTTCAAGCAATGGTAGGAACGCGTGATTACCGCAACGACTCTTCTTATCTGCACTGCCGCCGCCCTGATCGCGGGCTTCATCGATTCCGTCGCCGGCGGCGGCGGTCTCATCACCGTTCCCACCCTTCTTCTGGCAGGGGTGCCGCCCCATACGGCCCTGGCCTGCAACAAGGTCAGCAGCAGTCTGGGCACGGCCATGGCTCTCGGCACCTTTGCCCGCAGCGGCCTCGTCATCTGGCGCCTCGCGGCCATCGGCACGGGCTTTGCGCTCGCGGGTTCCGCCATTGGTTCGCGGCTTGCTCTCACCCTTGATCCCGAAACCCTCGGCAAGGTGCTCATCATCCTTCTGCCCCTCGCCATGGCCGCGACGCTCATTCCCCGCAAGGACAAGGAACTCCCGCTCGTCTTCAACGGGCCGCGCTTCTACCTTCTTGCGCCGCTCTGCTGCTTTGTCGTCGGCGTCTACGACGGTTTCTTCGGCCCGGCTACCGGCAGCTTCTTTATCCTTGCCCTGCACCTGCTGGTGCGCGTGCATCTGCTTCAGGCCAGCGCCACGACCAAGGTCCTCAACCTCGCCTCCAATATCGGCGCGGCTGTCGTCTTCATCATCAGCGGCCAGGTCGTCTGGACGCTGGCGCTCTGCATGGCGGCGGGTTCCATCACCGGCAACTGGATGGGCAGCCGCATGACCATTCGCATCGGCGGCGTCTTCGTACAGCGCGTTCTGATCGTATCTCTGTCCATCCTCATGCTTTCGCTTATCTGGACCTATTTCATCAAGGCATGACCCGCGAGTGAGCGACGCCCCCGCGCGCCCGACGCTGCGCCTCCTTTTCTGCCCCCTGCCGTCGCCCGGGCAGGCGGCAGGGCTGAGCGACTCCGCCGCCGGCAGGCTTTCTCCCGACGATCTTGCCCATATCCAGCGCTTTACGGCGCCCGGAGCCGCCGCCGCGCGCGGGCTGGCCCGGGCGCTTCTTGTTCTTGCCTGCCGCCCTCCCCTTGAGGCGCTGCCCGCAGCGCTCCGCAAGACGCCCGCCGGAGCGCCCTTTTTCCCCCATTCCCCGCCCGCGCTTTCCTTCAGCTACTCGCAGGACGCCGCCGTCTGCGCGCTGGGATTCGGTTCCCCCGGGCTGCGCCTCGGCGTCGATCTGGAATCCCTGGCCTCGCCGCCGCCCGCAGGCCGCGCCTTCATGCCCGCCGAGCGCATCCGGCATCCCGGCGAGGCCCTGCGCCGCTGGACCGTCAAGGAAGCCCTGCTGAAAGCCTGGGGCGCGGGTCTTGCCTTCGACCCGGCGCGCATCCATGCCGGACGCTGCGGACAGCGGCGCGGACGGCAGACGGCCCCGATCTCGGGCGCGCCGCCGCTTCTCTGGCAAAGCCTCCCTCTTCCCGGCCACTGGTGCGGCCTTGCGTTGTCGCACCCCCTGCCGCTGCGCGTGTCATGCCTGACGCCCGCCGACGTCTGGCGAGCGCTCCGAAAGCTGGGGGATTGATGTTTGGCGGGGGAGGAAACCCCTTTTGCTCGCGGCAAAAAGGGTTTTCCTCCCCCGCGCCCCCTCCTTCCCCAAAACCCGCGCATAAAAAACAGCCTCCGATTTCTCGGAGGCTGTCGCATCTTCGTAAAAGCCATCGCGCCTTTTGCAAGGCTCAAGCACCCGTCCGGCGCATAACAGCGAAAACCTTAATGCGCCTTATGGCCGGACACGTTACCGGCAAAGACAACGGGAGGACGCCACCCTAGCGGCTTCTTCCGCTCGCTTTGGACCGAGTGACGCTGAGGGCGCTGAGCTCCCGCCTCGCGTTAGGCAAAACGCCCTAATTGGCGGGTTTTGGGGAAGATGGGGGAGTTTGAGGGGGAAGGAACCCCTTTTTGCCGCGAGCAAAAGGGGTTCCTTCCCCCTCAAAACAAAACGCAATCATGTACCGGGGATACAACTACCGCGCTTAACGCGGCGCCCGGATATGCAGGACCTCCGCGAGCCGCCCGGCAAGGTGCTCGCCAAGCCGCTGCACAAGCACGCCCTGACTCCGGGCCAGAGACGCGAAGTCCGGGCCGCTGGGCTGCTCGGCGGAAAAGATTCCCTGAGCCAGCGTCGCGCCGAGTCGATCGCGAAGCTGCCAGCGGGCCGTCAGGCTGGAATCCGAATTGAAGTCGCCGTCCAGCCGCAGAATATCCACGACGAGAATGGGAGCGTGTTCCCCGGCGTCGCTGTCAGGCAGAAGGCTGTAGCCGCCGAAGGCCAGACGCGGCGCCAGAACTTCGCGCAGCACGCGATGCACGCCCTTGTCCAGCGGCTCGGCCCACTGATGCAGTCCGGCCACCTCCAGAAGGGAGCTTTCGGCATGACGCAGCACAAGATCCCGTCGATCAAGATATTCCGGCAGGCCGACGGCCCCCAGCCGCAGCATCTTGTCGGGCAGCGCGCCGGTCTGCGGGGGCGGCTGACCGCTGTCCAGCAGATAATAGGAAGTGGGCGCGCTCTTGACGCATCCGAGCGCGGGCAGGGCCAGCGCAAGACAGAGTCCGAGCGCCAGCAGGCGGGGAAAGCGAAAAGTACTCATCGGCGTTGTCCTTGTTTACCGTAAATCAGGGCTTCGGGGTTGCGTTCGATGGTATCGGCCACCGAGCGCAGGGAACGCATGGCGGCGGTCGCTTCACGCAGCATGCGGCGCATGTCCTCCATGACGGGCGAGGCCGGATGCAGGGCCGCTCCGGCCGTGCGCGTGGCGCGCTCGAAATTCTCCATGGCAAGCCGGAAACTTTCCATGGCCTGCGGCAATTCGGTCGACGCGGCTCCAAGCGTGCCGTTCAGGCGCTGCGCGGCCGTTCTGGTTTCGGCCATGACGGCGTCGAAACGGGCAAGACTGGCCTGCATTCCGGCAAAGGCGGCGGTAAAGGTTTCCAGCGCCTTGTCCACCTTTCCCGAACCGAGCGTCGCGGCCAGCGAACGCAGGATGACGTCCGCCGAAGCGGCCATGTCCGCCAGCGGCAGACTTGCCAGCCGGCGTTGCAGCTGATCGATGGGCGACGGCAGCGTGGGAATTTCCAGATCGGGCGTCGAGGAACGGTAGACGGCCTCGGTTCCCGGCGCAAAGTCCAGCTCGATGCGGAACTGCCCGGTAACGAGACTTTGCAGTTGCAGGCGGGCCCGCAAACCGCCCTGAATCATGCGGCGGAAGGTTTCCCGCTGCATTTCGGCGTTGGGCGACCCTCCCGCCCATTCTATGGCGTCGTCCTTGAGACGCACGTAAACGGGGATGGTCGGCCCGGTCTCTCCGGGACGCGCCTCCAGCGCGATGCGGGTCACGCTGCCCAGCGGAACGCCGCGAAAGACGACCGGCGAACCGATTTGCAGGCCGCTGACTGAACCGTCAAAATACAGCACGTATTCTGTGGCGGAACTGAGCATGCGCCCCCCGCCAAGGACGGCGACGCCCACGGCAAAGAGCAGCAGACCGCCGATGACAAATGCCCCGACGGCCGTTTTCTGTGTTTTGGAGGCCATAGCCAGTCTCCTTTGGCAAGACGCGACCGGACGCCGTCGCCTGCCCTTTGGAACAAGGTTGCCCTGAAAAAGGCGTTTTCGTGAAAAAGAGTCGCCCGCATGCGGGCGTCGCGCTCTTTCCGGGAAAACGACGCCGCGCCGTTCCAGAATGAACCGGGGCGCGCCAGCCGCGACCGAATGGCGGCCGCAAGCCGTGCCCGTTGCGACGAAGGAAGCTACGGGCATCGACAGCAGAGATAAGGGGGTTTCCTTCCCCCCAGAAGAACGATTTAGTGTTATCAGGCCCTACCCCTCGCCGCGCGTGAGAAACTTGCGGGCGCTGGGGGCCGTCGCGGGATCGCGCAGCAGATCCGTCGGATTGCCGCGCGCCATGACGGTGCGGGTCGAAGCGTCCAGAAAGATGCCGTTGCTGGCAATGGCGAAGATACTGGCCAGCTCGTGCGAGACGATGACGAACGTCGTCCCCAGCGTATCGCGCAGTTCAAGGATAAGATCGTCAAGCAGACGGGAGCTGACAGGATCAAGACCGGCCGAGGGTTCGTCCAGAAACAACACGTCGGGATCAAGTGCCATTGCCCGCGCCAGACCGGCGCGCTTTCGCATGCCGCCGCTGATCTCGCTGGGATAATAATCCTCAAAGCCGGCCAGCCCGGCCAGCGCCAGCTTGAGCGAGGCCAGCTCGCGGATTTCTCCTTCCTCAAGGTCCGTATACTGCTGCAGCGGAAGGCCGACATTTTCCGCCAGCGTCATGGAACTCCACAGCGCGCCGCTCTGGAACAGCACGCCGATGCCGCGCATCAGCTCCTGTCGCGCTTCTTCTCCGGCGTTCCAGAAATCCTGTCCGCCGTACAGCACGCGTCCGGCGCTCGGCGCCTTCAGGCCCATGAGCACCCGCAGCAGAGTGCTCTTGCCGCAGCCGGAACCGCCCATGATCAGAAAGATGTCGCCGCGCTGCACGTCAAGGTTCACATCGCGCATGAGAACGTAATCGCCATAGGCGACGGTGAGATTGCGCGTGGACAGGCGCGGCGTTCCGGTGGAAGAAAAAGGCACGGCGTTCATCGCGTCACACCTTCAGAATATTGCAGATGATGGTAATGACGGCCGTGGCCACGATAATGCCCACAAGAGAATGCACCACCGCCGTGGTGGTGGCCCGGCCCACGGCCAGCGCGCTTCGTCCGCAGCGCATGCCGTGATAACAGCCGGACAGGGCGATGATCACGCCGAAAACGGCGCCGTAGACCAGACCGATCAGCCCGTGCCGGAAACTCACCATGGAAACCGTGGCGTTCATGTATTCCAGCGCATTGAGATCCAGCATGCCGACGCCGACGAGAAAGCCGCCGAGGATGCCCATGAGATCGGCGTAGACCGTCAGGAGCGGCGTCATCAGCGCCAGCGCCAGCATACGCGGCAGAACCAGAAAATCCATGGGGGACAGGCCCGTCGTGGACAGGGCGTCCACTTCCTCGTTCACCTGCATGGTGCCGATGACGGCGGCATAGGAAGCGCCCATGCGCCCGGACATGACCACGCCCACCATGACGGCCCCCATGACGCGCAGCATGCCGATGCCCACAAGCCCCGCCACGTAAAGCTGGGCGCCGAACTGCTGGAGCTGGACGGCGCCCACAAAGGCCAGAATCAGACCGAAAAGGAGACTTGTCACGGAAATGATCGGCAGGGCGCAGACGCCGCATTCATACATGGCCGCAAGAAAGTCCTGCGCCCGCATGTGCGAACGGCCAAGAAGGAAGCGCCAGAAGGACAGGGCCGCGTCACCCAGAAATTCGAGAAAGTCGCCGATGCGCGCGGGCACGGAAAGCAGCCCTCCGCCCAGACGCTCCAGCAGGCCGGCCTCCCGGACGCCGCGCTGCGCGCCCTCCTTGGCGGGCACGGCAAAGGCCAGTTGCAGCAGGCGGCTCAGGCCCGGCGGCAGGCCGTCCACGACTTCCGCATCCGCCGCCCTCGCCCGGCGCACAAGACGCACGAGAAAGACAAGCAGACTGCTGTCCCAGTGTTGCAGCCCCTCCGCCGACAGCAGAAGACGACGGCAGCCGCTGTCGACGGCTTCCAGGGCGTCTCCGGCTTCGGGGGGCCAGGGCAGGGAGATTTCCCATGAACCGCCCACGCTCACGCGGCAGTCCGTGCCGTCGCGGCGCAGGCTTACTTGCGGACCGGTATTCATCCTTATAGTATAGCCGCAGCGCGGTATGCCCGCAAGAGCATATGACCGCCTTCCCCTCAACCAAAGGACCGCCATGTCGCTCAAGAACCGCCTTGGCCTCGACAGGGACCCCGTCTTCCTGATGGACGGTTCCGCCTTCATCTTCCGGGGCTTCTTTGCCAACCGCAATATGCAGCGTTCCGACGGCTTCCCTACCAACGCGCTGGTCGTCGTCTCCCGCATTCTTCTGCGCATTCTCCGCAACGAACGCCCCCGCTATTTCGCTTTCGTGCAGGACGGCAAGGGCAGAAACTTTCGCCACGACATCTATGATCAGTACAAGGCGAACAGAGACGCCACGCCGGAAGATCTTGTGCGCCAGTTTGAACCCATCCGCGCCATGGTCCGCGCGCTGGGCCTGCGGCTGGAAGTATCGCAGGGGTGCGAGGCCGACGACTGCATTGCCTCGCTGGCGGCCCGCTTCAGCCCGGAACACCCCGTCGTCATCATCAGCGGCGACAAGGACCTGAAACAGTGCCTCGGCCCCAACGTCTACATGTGGGACCCCGCCGCCAAAGAAGAAAAGCTTCTTGACGCCGAAGCCTTCACGAAGGAAAGCGGCGTCGCGCCGCTGCACTGGCCCGACATGCAGGCCCTCATCGGCGACAGCAGCGACAATATCCCCGGCGTGCCGGGCATCGGTCCCAAGACGGCGCGCCAGATCTGCGACATATGTCCCACGCTGGAGGATATTCGCGATCACTTCTCCCTGCTGCCTCCGAAGCTTCAGGACAAGCTGAAGGACCATCTTGAAACCATGTTTACCTGGCGCGAACTGACGCGCCTTTCGCGTGAACAGTGCAAGGATCTGACGCTGGACGACCTGCGCGTCCAGCCGCCGGATCAGGAAACCTGCGCGGCGCTTGCGCGCGAATTTGAACTCTTTGCCCTGCGGCGCGACATGGACGCCCTCCTGCGGGGCGCGCCGCCGCAGGAAGAAAGCGCCGCGCCGGGAGAAAAGGCGACGGCGTCCCGCCCCGCGCCCGTTCCGGCGCCCCGATCTTCCGCCGCCCAGGCCCGCGATCAGGGAAGCCTGCTGGACATGACCGCCGCCGCGCCTCCGGTTGCGCCGGCCCCCGAAGCGCGTACGCTCGACGACCTGCCCGACCTTGACGGACGTCGCGCGGCGCTTGTCTGGCCGTCCGGGCCCGGCACGCCTCCGCGCCTCGCCGTGGAGGATACGCCCGCGCCGCGGGAGTTTCTCTGGCTCGGCCGCATGGAGGATCTGCGGCGCCGGCTGGCGGACGCCTCCCTGCTTGTCGCCGCCGATATCAAGGAGTTGCTTGTCGCTCCCTGGGCCGATGCCGGCGGCGCCCCCTGGCCTCCGGCCTTCGATCTCGGTCTCGCGGCCTACCTGCTCAACCCGGAAGAAGGCGACTATACCTGGTCCCGGCTGTTTTCCCGTTATGGCGTCATGCTGGAGAATCCCGAAGCGCGGGGCCCGGCCGCCCTGGCGCTGGCGCTGGCGGATCTTCTTCGTCAGCGTCTGGAAAGCGCCGCCCTCCTGCCGCTCTACCATAATCTTGAACTGCCGCTGACGCCTGTGCTCGCCGGCATGGAAGCGCGCGGCGTCGCCATTGACGCGGGGGCGTTCCAGAGCTTTCTTGCCGATGTTCAGGGAGAACTCGACACGCTGTCCGCCGCGGTCTACGAAGCCGCCGGGCATGAGTTCAATATCCGTTCGGCCCAGCAGCTGGGCGAGGTGCTGTTCAATGAGCTGAAGCTGCCCGCGCCCCGCAAGACAAAGGGCGGGCAGGCGTCCACCAGCCAGCAGACGCTGGAAAAGCTCGCGGGCAAGCATCCCGTCGTGGACAGCATTCTCCAGTTCCGCAAGCTGGAAAAGATGCGTTCCACCTACCTTGATCCCCTGCCCCGGCTCATGGACGCGCAAGGTCGCATCCATACGACCTTCAACCAGATGGCCACCGCCACGGGACGCCTTTCCTCGCGCAATCCCAATTTGCAGAACATCCCCGTGCGCGGCCCGCTCGGCAAGCGCATGCGCGCCTGCTTCATTGCCGGGCCGGGGCGCAAGCTCATTTCGGCGGACTATTCGCAGGTGGAACTGCGCGTGCTGGCGCACATGTCGCAGGATGCGGCCCTGCTGGACGCCTTCCGGCACGGCGCGGACATTCATGCGCGCACCGCGGCCCTGATCTACGATCTGCCGCAGGCTGAGGTCAGCCCGGATCAGCGTCGCAACGCCAAGACCATCAATTTCGGTCTGATCTACGGTATGGGCGCGCAAAAGCTGGGGCAGGAACTCAAGATACCGCTGACCGAGGCCAAGGCCTTCATCGCCCGCTACTTCGAGCGTCTGACCGGGCTGAAAGCCTTTTATGAAAACGTGGAAGCCGACGCCCGGCGCCGCGGTTACGTCACCACCCTTGGCGGACGCCGCCGTCTGCTGCCCGATATTCTTTCGGCCAACGGGCAGGCCTCCGCGCTTGCGCGACGGCAGGCCATCAATACCGTCATTCAGGGTTCCGCGGCCGATATCATCAAGCTGGCCATGCTGGCCGTGGCCGGCGACGCCCGCCTGCGGGACATGGGCGCCTGTCTGCTCCTCCAGGTTCACGATGAACTGCTTCTGGAGGCCCCCGAGGACAACGCCGGAGAGGTCGGCGCCCGCGTGGCCGAACTCATGGCGCAGGTCCAGCCCGGCGGCGCGCCCCTCTCCATCCCTCTGGCCGTGGACTGGGGCGTCGGCGACGACTGGGGCGCGGCGCATTAGAGCGCGCCGCCCGGCCCAAAGCGAACGGAAAAACCGCGCTTTTTCCGCGAAGCGACAGGCCGTATGGTTTGAAACACAACGCGCTTCAAACTGAAAACGCTCCAAGATGGAGAATGCACTGGGGGAGGAGGCCCCCCTCTCCCAACGCGTTTTTATCGGGAGGATGGATCTAGGCGGGAATACAGACGCTTTTCTCGTGGCAACCGTCCCCGAAACATAATACGAAAAAAAATCGCCGAACAGGGGAGCTCCCGAAGGAGCTCCCCTGTTCCTGTTATGCCGTTATATCCGACAAGATTACACGACAATATTAATCTTCATTCCTGTTGTCGGCGTCGCTGTTGGCGTCGGCAGGACCGTCGCGGGAGCTGAGGCGGACGGAGGCGCCGCAGTCGCGGAACCTTCCGTGTCCTGTGATGCGGGAGGCGTTGCCGCATTGTCCGTCCTCTGCGCGCCCTGCGTCTTCTGCCCGGAAGCCTGTTCTTCCGTGGTCGTGGCGGCTTCCTGCTCATTCCCCAGCGCCTCAAGCGCTTCCTTCGCCTTCTCTTCGATATGCTCCTTGATCTCGTCGAGATTGCGCTCCGAGGCTTCGGCCGTAGCCGTCTGTCCCTCGAACATCATGTTCCGGCCGGCCTTCTTTCCCTCCAGAATGCGCTCGGCATAGCGTCCGGAATTCGCCTCTTTCACGGCTTCGCATGCCGCAATCCCAGCCTGTAAAATACTATTCTGTCTGGTAAGGCCGATATTCTTCCGAGCCTGTGCAGACTCATACATTGCTTGAATATATCTAGATTCTTCTCTATCGGTTGAAACAAAATTCCTTTGAAGAAGAGTTGAGTTTATACTCATAGCGACATCCTCTCTCATTTCTTCCACAGAAGAAATAAATCTTCCCATGCACGCACTTTCCGGGGCCCGGTATATCCGGCCAGATTACACGACAATATCAATCTTCATTCCTGTTGCTGGCGTCGCTGTCGGCGTCGGCAGAACCGTCGCGGGAGCTGAGGCTGACGGAGGCGCCGCAGTCGCGGAACCTTCCGTGTCCTGTGATGCGGGAGGCGTTGCCGCATTGTCCGTCCCCTGCGCGCCCTGCGTCTTCTGCCCGGAAGCCTCTTCTTCCGTGGTCGTGGCGGCTTCCTGCTTATTCCCCAGCGCCTCAAGCGCTTCCTTCGCCTTCTCTTCGATACGATCCTTAATCTCGTCGAGATTGCGCTCCGAGGCTTCGGCCGTAGCCGTCTGTCCCTCGAACATCATGTTCCGGCCGGCCTTCTTTGCCTCCAGAATGCGCTCTCCCATTGTTCTGGCCGCGGCGCAGGCCGCAATCCCGGCCTGAAGGATACTGTTCTGTCTGGTGATGCTGACATTCTTCCGCGCCTGCGCGGCGGCTTCCATTGCCTCAAGATAATGAGAACTTCTGCTCTCTTGTGAAACAAAGTTGCGTTCCATGAGATTGATGGATGAACCCATTTTCGCCACCTCCCGAAAAACAAGCAAACGGAATGAATCCGGCGCGTGCGCCGCGCTCCGCACGGCAACAACAATCCCGGCGCGGCGTTGACAGTCGTGGTGGAATCCAGCGCTCTTCCTCTTTCTCTTCGCATCCTCCCCATTTCGTCACGATTACGCTTCGGGATGTCGACGGCCATGAACGCCGCGCATACCGAGTCATGTATCATCTTAATATCTTTAACTATTCTCCACCTCTTGCAATAAACATTAAAATATTACTCAGCGCGCTTACACTACCTATCGGTTTAAAAACATAAACAATTATGCCATTTTTATTATTTTTTAAGTTGAACTTAATATAATTCAATATAACTATATTGTTTATATTGACTTCACTCTCCACCTGCCCGGAAAAATCGCGTTCGCCGCCTTGATCAATCGCGCGGGGAAGAAAATTCACTTCTCTCGGCCCGCGCGTCATGCAAAAAGGCGCCCGCCTGACGACGGACGCCTTTGCGGCCCGCGACCATTGCGCGGGGTTTGGAGAAAGAAAGGTACGGGAATCAGGCCTTGCGGGGCTGATACGTGCAGAGAGGTTCCGGGGCCATGTGGTTCCCGCTCATGCTGTAGGCGCGGGCGCGGCAGCCGCCGCAGACCTTATGGAATTCGCACACGCCGCACTTGCCTTCGTAGCATTTCTGATCGCGGAACTGGCGGAAGTAGGCGCTGTTCCGCCAGATTTCCGGGAACGGCGTTTCACGGATATTGCCGCAGTTCAGTTCCAGATAGCCGCAGGGCTGAACCTGTCCCGTATGGCTGATGAAACAGAAGCCCGTGCCGCCCAGGCAGCCGCGCGTCAGGGCGTCCATGCCGAAGGTCTCCGGCGACACGCTCACGCCTTCCTCGTGGGCGCGCTGCCGCATGATGCGGTAGTAGTGAGGAGCGCAGGTCGCCTTGAGGTGCATGGAGGTCGTCTTGCGGAAATCGTACAGCCAGTGCAGCACGTCCTCATATTCCTCGGCGGTGATGACCTGATCGGCCAGTCCGGCGGCGCGCCCCATGGGCACCAGCAGGAAGATATGCCACGCCGCCGCGCCGATACGCTCGCACAGTTCAAAAATCTTCTTGAAGCTGTGGAGGTTGTTGCGCGTGACCGTGGTATTGATCTGAAACGGCACTCCGGCGTCCTTGAGAAAGCCGATGCCGCGCATGCTGGCGTCGAAAGCGCCGGGCACGCCGCGAAACGCGTCATGAGAAGCCGCGTCCGCCCCGTCTATGGAAATGGAGCAGCGATCCACGCCCGCATCCTTGAGCTTGCGGGCATTCTCCGGCGTAATCAGGGTTCCGTTGGGGGAAAAGGCGCAGATCAGCCCCTTGGAATGCGTATAGGCGACAAGATCATAAACGTCGGCGCGCATCATGGGATCGCCGCCGGTAAAGATGATGATGGGCTTGCCGACCTGCGGGAAGGTATCGATCAGCGCCCTCGCCTCTTCGGTGGACAGTTCGCCGGGATACGGATCGGGATGCGCCTCGGCCCTGCAATGCTTGCAGGCAAGATTGCAGGAGCGCGTGACCTCCCAGGCAATGAGCTTGCAGGCCGGGGTACCGTCTTCCAAGGTCCGGGGGCCGCCCATGGCGGGATGGCCCTTGCGGGGGTCATGGCCGTCGGGGCGCCCCGCGGCCCGGGCATGAGGATGATCGCTCATCAGCGCACGAGCCCCCTTTCCAGCAGCGTCTCGCTGAAATAGGTTATGAGCATCTTGGCGCCCGCCCGCTTGAGACCCAGCAGGCTCTCCAGCATTACCGCCTGTTCGTCGATCCAGCCGTTCATGCCGGCGGCGCGGATCATGGAATATTCGCCGCTGACCTGATAGGCGCACAGGGGAACGTCCACATTTTCGCGCACCAGGCGGATGATATCGGCGTACGGCCCGGCGGGCTTGACGATCAGCGCGTCCGCGCCTTCCTCGATCACGTCCGCGCAGGCCTCAAGAACGGCTTCGCGCCAGTTGCCGGGGTCCATCTGATAGGCCTTGCGGTCGCCGCAGGAAGGAGCGGATTCGGCCGCCTCGCGGAACGGTCCATAAAAGGCCGAAGCGTACTTGACGGCATAGCTCATGACGGGCGTCATCGTATGCCCGGCCATGTCCAGCGCCTCGCGGATGGCGGCCACGCGCCCGTCCATCATGTCGGAGGGGGCGACGATATCCGCGCCGGCCTCGGCATGACTTACGGCCGTCTTCGCCAGCAGTTCCAGCGTGGGATCGTTGAGCACGCGCCCGTCGGGCGTCAGAATGCCGCAATGACCGTGGCTCATGTATTCGCACAGGCACACGTCGGTAATGATGACCAGACGGGGAAAGCGTTTCCGCAGGCGGCGCACAGCCTCCTGAACGATGCCGTTTTCCGCATAGGCGCCGCTGGCCTTTTCATCCTTGACAGCCGGAATGCCGAAGATAATGACGGACGTCAGCCCCTTGTCCACGGCCTTTTCCACCTGCTTTTCCAGCTCGTCCAGCGAAAGCTGATACTGTCCGGGCATGGCGGAAATTTCCTTGCGGAACGTCTTGTCGTCCGTTTCCACAACGAAATAGGGCATGATCAAATCTTCCGCCAGCAGCGGCGGCGTATCGCGCACCAGCGCGCGCAGTTCGGGCGACTGACGCAAACGACGTCCACGATGAAAATCGCGCAACATGGAAACCTCGATTTTGTTTGAGGTGAGTTCTTGAAATTCCGGCCGGGAAGAGCGGGCGCGCCCGCGCCTGTTTCGACGGCTGCGGAAAGGAATCGTGCATGGAGCCTTTGTTCAGGCGGAGAGTTTGAAGGGGGAAGGGGGACTTTCTTTGCGTTGCAAAGCCCCTCCTTCCCCCTCTTTCAGGAAACGTGTCTCCCGCGCGGCCCGCTACAGGCCGATTTCCTCGTCGGTAAGATAGCAGGCGGGGTCCTGCGCCCAGATATCGCCGTAATAGGCTTCGGCCCGGGCGCGGAAGTTGCCGCCGCAGATGGGCAGGAAGCGGCAGCGGGCGCAGCGGCCGCCCACATGAGCCTTCTTGTCCTTGAGCTTGTGCAGCAGCTCGATGTTGGGATCGTCCCAGATCTCGGAGAAGGGACGTTCCAGCACGTTGCCGAACGTATGATTCCGCCAGAACTGATCGGCGTGCACCTGACCGTCCCAGGAGATGCAGCCGATGCCCCGGCCGGAGTTGTTCCCCTCGTTGAACTGCAACAGCTCGAAAACTTCTTCGGCGCGTTTGGGGTCTTCTTTCTTCAGGCGCATCCAGACGTAGGGACCGTCCGCATGATTGTCCACGGTGAGAATTTCCTTGGGCTTGCCCGCGTCGAAGCAGGCCCGGGTCTCGTCCATGATCAGATCGAGAACGGCGCGGGTTTCGGCATGATCAAGATCTTCCTTGATCAGCTCGGAACCGCGGCCGGAGTAGACAAGATGATAGAAGCAGGCGCGCGAGACTTCCAGATCGCGCAGCAGCTGGAAGATGCCGGGAATTTCGGCCACATTGCGCTTGTTGATGGTAAAGCGCAGCCCGACCTTCAGACCTTCGGCCTGACAGTTCGCGATGCCTTCCAGCGCTTTCTTGAAAGCGCCGGGCACGCCGCGGAAATGGTCGTGCACGGGCTCCAGCCCGTCGAGGGAAATGCCAACGTAGGACAGGCCCACCTGCTTGAGTTCGCGGGCCTTTTCCTTGCTGATCAGGGTGCCGTTGGTGGAAATGACGGCGCGCATGCCCTTGCTGGTGGCATGGCTGGCCAGCTCCACAAGGTCCTTGCGAACCAGCGGCTCCCCGCCGGAAAAGAGCATCACCGGCGCGCCGTAGGCGGCCAGATCGTCGATCATTTCCTTAGCCTTTTCGGTGGAAATCTGATCGCGCCCGTCCTCTTCCACGGCCTGCGCGTAGCAATGAACGCACTTGAGATTGCAGCGGCGGGTCATGTTCCAGACCACGACCGGTTTCTTGTCCTTGGAAAATTGCAGGAGATGCGAAGGAAGCTGGCCGGAATGCCGTCCGTAACGCAGCGCGTCGGAGGGCTCGACCTGCCCGCAATACAATTTGGAAATGCCGATCATCGTTTATCCTTGCTGCGCCTCCGTCGCCGGCGAAAGCGACGCGCGCCGGAGGCTGGGTAAGGGAGCGGGGACGGAAGGAAGATTCGCCCCCGCTCTCGTGTGCTTGTCAGTCGTTCTGATTACGCGTTTGCCTGACCGCCGATGCGGGAGCGCAGCACGGCGAAGGCTTCTTCCACGGCTTCCGGTCTGTTGCCGCCCGCGCGGGCGAGATCGGGGCGTCCGCCGCCGGAACCGCCGCAGGGCGCGGCCACGTCCTTGATAAGGGCGGGCGCCGTAAAGGAGCCGTGCAAATCCTTGGAAACATACAGGACAAGGCTTACCTTGCCGTCCTCGACGCCCGCAAGGCAGGCGACGCCGGAAGGCATGCGGGAACGCACGTCGTCCATAAGATCGGGCAGAGCCTTGCCGGACACGCCGGAGAGAGCCGCCGTGGCGACCTTGACGCCGTTGATTTCCGTGGCCGCCGCCACGATGTCGGCGCCCGAGGTCGGCGAGGCCGAGGCCTTTTCGGAGGCCTTCCGCAGCTTCTTCACGTCGGCCTGCAGGGCCTTGACGCGCTCGACAAGCTGTTCCGGCCTGGTCTTGAGCAGCCCGGCCAGCTCATGCAGGGCGGCCCGCTCCTCCTCGGCGAGGGTCAGCGCGTTCCAGCCGGTGACGGCCTCGATGCGGCGCACGCCCGCGGCCACGCCGCTTTCGGAAACAATCCGCAGGCAGCCGGCCTGACCGGTGCGGGAAAGATGCGTGCCGCCGCACAGTTCCAGAGAAAACTGTTCCGCGCCTTCGCCCATGTTCACCACGCGCACCACGTCGCCGTACTTTTCCCCGAACAGGGCCATGGCGCCCAGCTTGCGGGCTTCGTCAATGGGCATCTCGCGGCATTGCACGGGCAGGTCGGCCATGATGGCGGCGTTGACCTGCCGCTCCACGGCCGCCAGCTCCTCGGGCGTCAGGGCCGCGATGTGCGAGAAGTCGAAACGCAGGCGCTGGGGCGTCACCAGCGAACCGGCCTGCTTGACGTGCGTGCCGAGCACGTTCCGCAGGGCGGCGTGCAGAAGATGGGTGCAGCTGTGATTGCGGGCCGTGGCCAGCCGGTCGTCGGCGCAAACGGTGAAGAGGGCTTCCTGATCAAGACGCAGTGCTCCCGATTTCACGTTGACGCAATGGACGATGAGCGAGGGCGCGGGACGAATGGCGTCGGTCACTTCGGCCGTGCCGTCCGGCCCGGCGATAACGCCCGTATCCCCGGCCTGACCGCCGGATTCGCCATAGAAAGGCGTCTGGCTGGCGACCGCATAGCCCTTGCCCGTCAGCTCCTCGACCTGCGCGCCGCTTTCGTCCAGCAGGGCCACGATGCGGCCTTTCGCCTCGGTCTGCCCGTAACCGACAAAGCGGCTTTGCAGACCGTCCTCGGCCAGCGCGGTAAAGACGGAACCGCCGCCGTCTTCCTTGCCGAGCAGCCCGGTCTTTTTCTGGCTTTCGCGGGCGCGGGCGCGCTGGGCCGCCATATGGGCCTCAAAACCCTGGGCGTCCACGGTGAAACCGCGCTTCTCGGCCACGTCGCTGACGATGTCGAGCGGGAAGCCGTAGGTGTCGGAGAGTTTGAAGCAGAACGCGCCGTCGATGCGGCGTTCGCCCTTCTTTTCCAGCGCCGCCAGTTCTTCTTCCAGCATTTCCAGCCCCTTATCGAGGGTCAGGGAGAAGCGCTGTTCCTCCTCGCGCACGGCGCGGGCAATGAAATCGGCATGTTCCAGCAGTTCGGGATAGGCTTCGCCCATGATCTCCGTCACCTTGCGGGAGACCTTGTAGAGGAAGGGCTCGTGCACGCCCATGAGCGTGGCGAAACGCAGGGCGCGCCGGATGAGGCGGCGCAGCACGTAGCCGCGGCTTTCGTTGGAAGGCAGGGTCCCGTCGGCGATGAGGAAGGCCGCGGCGCGGGCATGGTCGGCGATGACGCGCAGGGCGGTGTCCACGTCGTTGGTATCGGGCGCGCTGAAGGAATATTTCACGCCCGCCAGTTCGGCGGCGTACTGGATGATGTCCTGAAAGAGATCGCAGTCGAAGTTGGAGCGCTTGCCCTGACAGACGGCGGCGATGCGCTCCAGCCCCATGCCGGTATCGATATTGGGCCGGGCCAGACGATCCCGGGAGCCGTCGGCCCGCTGATCAAACTGGGTGAAGACCAGGTTCCAGATTTCGAGGAAGCGGTCGCAGTCGCACTTGCCGATGCCGCAGTCGGGGCCGCAGGCCATGTCTTCGCCCTGATCGATGTAGATTTCCGAACAGGGGCCGCAGGGGCCGGTGTCGCCCATGGTCCAGAAGTTGTCCTTTTCTCCCATGCGCACGATGCGGGAGGGATCAATCCCGGCCACTTCGCGCCATATCTGCGCGGCCTCGTCGTCCTCGCGGAAGACCGTCACCCAGAGCCTGTCCTTGGGCAGGCCCAGTTCCTCGGTCACGAAGGCCCAGGCCCAGGTAATGGCTTCGCGCTTGAAATAGTCGCCGAAGGAAAAGTTGCCCAGCATTTCAAAAAACGTATGGTGACGCGCCGTGCGGCCCACGTTTTCGAGGTCGTTGTGCTTGCCGGACACGCGCAGGCATTTCTGCGAGGTCGTGACGCGCGGCACGGCGCGCTGCTCTTCGCCAAGAAAGAACTTCTTGAACTGCACCATGCCGGCGTTCGTGAAGAGCAGGGTGGGATCGTTGGGCGGAATCAGCGGCCCGGAAGGCAGGATATCGTGCCCGTGACGGGCAAAGAACTGAAGATACTTCTGACGGATTTCCTTGGCGGTGAGCATGAGAGGCTCCTGCGGGGCGGCGGGGCGGCAAGGGCCTCCGCGCCTGTTTGGCGCATGGCCGGCGTGCGGCCTGCATGCGGAAGTTGTTGGTTGTTGACGGCAAGAGCGGACGGCGTTTCCGCCGCCCGCCTCCGGAAAAGACGCTGCGCGTTCGATGGCCCGGCCTCGACCGCTATTCGTCAATGGGCTCGAATTCGCCCTTGTCTTCTTCAATGTCCTCGGCGGCGGGCACGAATTCGTTGGGATGCATCCCCAGGAATTCAACCACCTGCGCCTCGATGCGGCGACGCAGATCGGCGTCCTCCTCCAGCAGGGCGCGAACCTTTTCGCGTCCCTGCCCCAGCTTTTCGGAACCGAAGGCGAACCAGGAACCGCTCTGTTCGATGATCTTGGCGTCCAGCCCCAGATCAATCAGTTCCCCGGCGCGGGAAATGCCCTGACCGTAGAGAATGTCGAAAACCGCGCTGCGGAAGGGCGGCGCGACCTTGTTCTTGACCACGCGCACGCGAGTGCGGGAACCGAACGATTCTTCCTTGTCCTTGAGGGTCTGAATCCGGCGAATGTCCATGCGGACGGAGGAATAGAACTTGAGCGCGTTGCCGCCGGTGGTCGTTTCGGGGCTGCCGTAGCCCGTAACGCCGATCTTCATGCGAATCTGGTTGATGAAGATGACCGACGTGCGGGACTTGTGAATGGTGCCCGTCAGGCGGCGCATGGCGTGGGACATGAGGCGGGCGTGGCCGCCGACCTGCGATTCGCCGAGATCCCCCTCCAGCTCCGCCTGGGGAATGAGCGCGGCCACCGAGTCCACGACCACGAGATCGACCGCGCCGGAGCGCACCAGCATGTCGGCGATATCCAGCGCCTGCTCGCCGTAGTCGGGCTGGGAGATGAGCAGCTCGTCGGTATTCACGCCGAGCCGGGCGGCATAGGCGACGTCCAGGGCGTGTTCCGCGTCCACAAAGGCGCACGTGCCGCCCATCTTCTGACATTCCGCAATAATATGGAGGGTAAGCGTCGTCTTGCCCGAGGATTCGGGGCCGAAAATTTCCGTAATGCGCCCGCGCGGGATGCCGCCCACGCCCAGCGCCAGATCCAGACCGATGGAACCGGTCGGAATGACGGAGATGTTGACGTGCGCGTCGTCCGAAAGTTTCATGACGGCGCCCTTGCCGTATTTGCGTTCGATGGTCGACAGGGCGGTATTGAGCGCCTCGGCGCGGGCGTCTTCCGGGGAAAGGACCGGTTTTTTGGCCATATACGGTTCTCCACTGACTAGGCGTAGCAAACGCGCGTTCTGTATCCTGCTGGGGGTCGCAACATACCAGAGGCGTCGCCCCAAGGCAACAACCCGGCGACGCGCCGTCCCCGCCGGCGGGTCGGCAAGGGAAGCGTTTCCCCGCGAACGCGCGGAATTGCGGGCGCCGCGCTTAACAGGAATCCGTATCAAAAAAGGGACATCTTGCCAAGCGGTCGTCCTTTTCGTAGAAGTGCGGACTATGGAACGTACCGAGACTCACGAAAAGGCCCGACAGAACGTCGACGCCGTGGCCCTCTTTTCCGGCGGACTGGACAGTATCCTGGCCGCCAGGCTGCTGGAGGAACAGGGGCTGCGCGTGCGCTGCCTGCATTTTCACTCGCCCTTTTTCGGCAATCCCGGCGCCGTCGGCTACTGGCGGCGCATCTACGGCCTGTCCATCGAGGCGCACGACGTCGGGGACGATTTCTGCGCCCTGCTGCGCCGTCGTCCCGAACACGATTTCGGCAAGACGCTGAATCCGTGCATGGACTGCAAGATTCTGCTGCTGCGCCACGCCCGCCGGCACATGGAACGGCTTGGAGCGCGCATCATCGTCACCGGCGAAGTGCTGGGGCAGCGCCCCATGTCGCAGCGCCGCGACGCGCTCAACGTCATCCGCCGCGACGCGGGCGTGGAGGACGTGCTGCTGCGCCCGCTCAGCGCCCTGTGCCTGCCGCCCATTCCCGCCGAGGAAGAAGGTTTCGTGGATCGTTCCCGCCTGCTCGGCATCAGCGGACGCGGCCGCAAGGATCAGCTTGCGCTGGCCGAAAGATTCGGCCTCAGGAACATTCCCACGCCCGGCGGCGGCTGCCGCCTGACCGAGAGGGAAAACGCCGCGCGCTACTGGCCCGTGCTGCACCGTCTGCCGCAGCCGACGGCGGCCGACTTTCATCTGGCAAACCTTGGCCGCCAGTTCTGGCTGGAAAGGGACGGACGCTCCTACTGGCTGTGCATGGGACGCAACTCGCGCGACAACGAGGCGCTGATCGCCGCGACCGCCGAGGGCGACGCGCGCATAGGACTCGCCG
This sequence comes from uncultured Desulfovibrio sp., assembly GCA_944324555.1. Classification (GTDB taxonomy): domain Bacteria; phylum Desulfobacterota; class Desulfovibrionia; order Desulfovibrionales; family Desulfovibrionaceae; genus Desulfovibrio. The sequence continues at coordinate 21,007 of CALUWU010000012.1, read as the reverse complement.
GCCTGCCGGGCCCCGCGGCCGCGGCCCGCTTCGGCGCGTCGTGGCCCGCCGACGTTCTGGCCGACGCCGCCGCCCTGGTCGCTTCCTATGCGGGCAAGGCGCTGGCGGCGAGCGAGCGCGGCGAAACCGTATATGGCCGCGCCGTCGACTGGCAGGGCGCTGAAATCTGGCGCGGGCCCGTCGCTCCCCGGCGCGACGGCGTCTGGCAGGAGCCCCGCTGGGAGCCGGCCCGGGAAGAAATTCGAGAAGAGCAGCGCCTGCGGATACAGGCGCGGGAAGAGGCGCGTCAGGCCCGCAGGGAACAGCGGCGCGCTTCCGCGGCGACCGCCGGAGCAGCGTCGCCCGACGCGCAGGGCTCTTTACAAGACGCCCCTGTTGACGTATCTGGCTCTATTCAACGACAATAGTTCTTCCCCAATGCTGTCCGCCTGACGACAGCCCGCGGAAGACGGAGAGGAACATGGATCAAAAAGACATCGAGTATTTCCGAAAGCTGCTCACGTCCATGCTGGATGAAGCCAAGCAGAAAGGCGACACCACCATCGAAGAGCTGAACGGCAGCAACGAGCTTTTTGCCGATCCTGCCGATCGCGCCACAGCGGAATCCGATCGTTCGTTCACCCTGCGTATCCGCGACCGCGAGCGTCGTCTGATCCGCAAGATCCAGGCTGCGTTGCAGCGCATTGACGAAGGTTCCTACGGCATTTGCGAGGAGTGCGGCGAAGAAATTTCCGTCGCGCGCCTCAAGGCTCGCCCCGTGACCCGTCTGTGCATCAACTGCAAGGCCAAGCAGGAAGAGGACGAACACCTGCGCGGCGACTAGCTCCCCCCCTTTTGCGCGGCGCGCAAGAGCGGCGCCGCACGCTGCGGCGTCTGCTTCCGCGCCGTCGGGAGCGCCGCCGCGGCGATGTCTCTTTTTTCGCTCTCTTCCCGAACGGGGAGAGCGCCGTCTTTCGGCCTGCGCCGCAAGACGGCTTTTTTTTAGCGCGTTTTTGCCCTTGAAAATGGCGAAGCGCGAGACGGCGCCGCGCCGCCCGACCAGAAGCGAGCGGAAAAACCGCGTTTTTCCGCGAAATGACAGGCCGTATGGTTTGAAGCGCAACGCGTTTCAAACTGAAAATGCTCTCTTGTTTCGCTGCGGAGAACTTCATGGACGCTCATGTTTTCCGGGCCCTGTGCCGCGCCCTGACTCCTCGCCTGACCGGCGCCTGGCTGGAAAAGATACAGGAGCCCGCCCCCGGCGTGACCAGCCTTGCCCTTTCCCTGCCCCGCCGCCCGTCGCCGTCCGGCGACGCGGGCGCCTCGCGCAAGGCCTGGCTCGTGCTGCGGGCCGAACGCAAGGACCCCTTTCTCTTTCTGACGACAGACAAGCCCGCCGCCCCGCTCTCGCCCTCCGCCCCGATCATGCGGTTACGCAAGTATGCCGCGGGACGGCGCGTCGTCGCCCTGGTTTCCGACTTTACGGAACGCCGCCTCTGGCTGCTGCTGGGCGGCGAGCCGCCCGCCGAGCTCGCTCCCCGCGCAGGCGAGGGCGCCGCGGCCCTCTGGCTGCTGCTGGATCTGCGGGAAGGGCCGGCCCTGCGCCTGCTGGGCGAAGACGCCTGCCCGCGCCCGGCGACGCCGCGCTGGCCGGACGCCCCGGAAATCGAGGACGCCTGCCGGGAATGGCGGGACTGGCCGGTGGTCACGCCCGCGCTGCGGCGCGCGCTGCCGCTTATGGACGTTCCCGATCAGGCGGCGCTGCTGGAAGATCTGCGCCTCGGCGACGGCGACCTCTTTCTTTATCTTCCCGCCGACGCGTCGGGCGCGCCCTGCAAAGCCGCTCCCGACGCCCCCGCCTGCCTGCTCAGCGCCTGGCCCCTGCCGCCGGAGCGCCGCCCCGCCCTCTGGCCCGGCTGGCGGGAAATCGCGAGCGACGACGCGCCGGCTCTCGCGGAAAGGGCGGGCAAGCTGCTGGTGCTGGCCCGCGTCGGACGCGAAACGGCGGCGCTCGCCGCCGCGCCTCTGCTGCGGCAGGAACGTAGGACGGCGCGCCTGCTGGAAAAGCTGCGCGAAGAGGAACGGCGGCTGCGGGAGATGTGCGAACGGCAGGCCGACGCCGAAACGCTGCGGGCAAACCTCTGGCGCTGGCCCGCCGACGCCCGCCTCCCCTTTGTCGAGGCGGAGGAATACGGCGACGACGGCGCGCCCCGGCTGCGACGCATCGCCATTGATCCGCGCCGCAGCGTGCGCGAGGAAATGGAGGCGCTCTTTCACGCCGCGCGACGCGGCAAGCGCGGTCTTGAGCATGTCGCCCGGCGGCGCCGGGAGCTGGAAGCGGAAATGGCGCGGCTGGAACGGGAGCGGCGCGGCGTTCTCGCGGGCGGCGCGCCCCAGTCCGCTTCCCGGACCGCCGACGACCTTGCCGGGCAGGAACGCCGCCTGCCGCGCAACGTGCAGCTCTTCATCAGTTCCGACGGCTTCGCGCTGCTGCGCGGCAGAGACGCCCGGGGCAACGGCGCGGCCCGGCGCATGGCGGCGCCGCACGACATATGGCTGCACGCCGACGGCGGCCCCGGCTCCCACGTGATCATCCGGCGCGCCTACGCCGGGCAGGACGTGCCGGAACGCACCCTGGACGAGGCCGGCGGTCTGGCCGCCTGCAAGAGCTGGCTGCGCGACGCCGCGCGCGCCCGCATCCTGTACGCCGAGGTGCGCCACATCAAGCCGCTGCGCGGCGCGGCCCCCGGAACCGTCCGCATGGACAAGATATGGCTCTCGCGCGAAGTGCCCGTGCGCCCGGAACTCGAAACCCTGCTCGCGCCCGCCGAAGCCGCGCCGGAATAGGCGCCGGAGCCCCGATCTTCGCGGCGGACGCCATTTGACAGCCCCGCAAGCGTCGGCGTATGCTCACATACCTGCGGCAGCGCCGTCGTGGTCTGCCGCAGGGCCTGTCCACACACTGTATCCACAGGGATATTTTCAGGAAAAGTTCGATGATCGATATTGAACGGCAAATGGCGCTCATCAAGCGCGGCGTAGCGGAACTGATCGACGAAGGCGAATTGCGCAAGAAGCTGGAGCGCGGCCCCCTGCGCGTCAAGGTCGGCTTTGACCCCACCGCCCCCGATCTCCATCTCGGGCACACCGTCGTCATGCACAAGATGCGTCATTTTCAGGAACTCGGCCATCAGGTCATTTTCCTGATCGGCGATTTCACGGGCCGCATCGGCGATCCGTCCGGCCGCTCGGAAACCCGCCCTCCGCTGACGGAGGAACAGGTTCTGGCCAACGCCGAAACCTACAAGCGGCAGGTCTTCAAGATTCTGGATCCGGAAAAGACGCTGGTGGAATTCAATTCCCGCTGGCTCGGCCAGATGAGCGCCGCCGACTTCATCCGTCTGGCCTCACACTGCACGGTGGCCCGCATGCTGGAGCGCGACGACTTTGAAAAGCGCTATCGCGAACAGCGCGCCATCTCCATCCACGAATTCATGTATCCTCTCTGCCAGGGCTACGATTCCGTGGCCCTCCGCACGGATGTGGAAATGGGCGGCACGGATCAGAAGTTCAACCTGCTCATGGGGCGCAACCTTCAGGCCCACTACGGACAGGAAGGACAGTGCATCCTGACCATGCCCCTGCTGGAAGGAACGGACGGCGTCCGCAAGATGTCCAAGTCCTACGGCAACTATATCGGCATCGACGAAGCTCCCTCGGAAATCTTCGGCAAGGTCATGGGCATTTCCGACGAGCTCATGTGGCGTTATTACGAATTGCTGTCCGGCAAGTCGCTGGAAGAGATCGCCGCCCTGCGCGCCGGCGTGGAAAACGGCAGCGTCCATCCCAAGACCGCCAAGGAAGAACTCGCCCACGAAATGGTGACGCGCTATCACAGCCAGAAGGCCGCCGACGAGGCCCGTCAGGGCTTCAACGCCGTCTTTGCCGGCGGCGGCGTGCCGGACGACGCGCCGACCTTCGCCTGCCGCAGCGGCGAGGCCAGCGCGCCCTCCGCCTTTCTGGCCGACGCCGGGCTTGTCAAGAGCCGCGGCGAGGCCAAGCGCCTGATCAAGGAAGGCGCCCTTTCCATCGACGGCGCGCGCTGCGACGACGCCCTGACGCCGCTGGCGGCCGGGGAATACGTCGTCAAGCTCGGCAAGAAGCGCTTCCTGCGCCTGACCGTGCAGGACTAGAGCGTTACGCGAGGCGGCGCGCAACGGCGTCGCGCGCCGCCCGTCTTCTCCCCGGTCTTGCGCCGGTCGGCCCGCGAGGATCGAATGCGAAAACTTTATGTCATCATGGTAGGACTGCCCGCGCGCGGCAAGTCCACGCTGGCGCAGCGCATCCGCGAAGGTCTGGAGGCCGACGGCCGGAACGCGGCCATCTTCAACAACGGGGATCTGCGCCGCCGCCTGCTGGGCGCGGCCTCCACCAGCCCGGAATTCTACCGCCCCGACAACGCCGAAGGCCGGGCCATGCGCGAGGATATCTGTCGCCGCAACCTGGAGCAGGCCCGCCAGTGGCTGGCGCAGGGCGGCGACGTCGCCATTCTTGACGCCACCAACGTCAGCGCCCAGCGCCGCGCCCTGATTCTCGACGAGCTGCGGGATCATCCCGCCCTCTTCATCGAATGCGTCAACGAAGACCCGCTGCTACTCGATCTCAGCATCCGCGCCAAGGCGCGCCTGCCGGAATACGCCGCCTACAGCGAGGAAGAGGCCGTCGCCAGCTTCAAGGAGCGTCTTGGCTACTACGAAGCCATGTACACGCCGGTGGGCGACGGGCCGGAGCATTTCTGGATCAGGGTGGATTCCCTGTCCAACCGCATCATTCAGGAGCAGCCCTGCGAGACCTCGCCCATGTATCCGGCCATCCGCGAGGTGCTGGTCTGCCCGTGGGTGCGCAGCCTCTACCTTGTGCGTCACGGCCAGACGGAATTCAACGTCGCGGGGCGCATCGGCGGCGATCCGCCCCTGACGGCCAAGGGACGCGAACAGGCGGAGCGGCTGGCCCGCCACATGCGCGGCGAACGCATCGACTGGCTGTTCACCTCGACCCGGCGCCGCTCCCTTGAGACGGCGGCCCCCCTGCTGGCCGAACGTCCCGATCTGCGCTGTCTGGCGCTGAAGGAATTCGACGAAATCTTTGCCGGCGACTGCGAGGGCATGAGCTACGACGACATTCGCGCCACCATGCCGCAGGTGACCATGCAGCGCAACGCCGACAAGTACGGCTACGCCTACCCCCACGGCGAAAGTTACGCCATGCTGCGCGATCGCGTGCGGCGCGGCGTCATGCGGGTGCTCTTCCTCGCCAAGGACAAACCCATCATCATCGTGGGGCATCAGGCCATCAACCGCGTGGTGCTGGCCCTGTTTCTCACGCATCGCAAGGAAGATATTCCCTACCTCAACGTCCCGCAGGACAAGCTTTATCACCTGTCCGTCACGCCGCAGCGCAAGCTGTTCGAGCGCATTTCCTATTAGGCGGGCGTCCGCGCGCATCGGGACGCCGCTTCAGGGCCGGAAAATGAGGCTTTTTCCGTTGCCATGCCATAAATATTTCGCTAGAAGCATCGGGTGAAGACCCTTTTTTCCTTCACGCCCCGGCAACGCACGAACAATTTTCACGCCTCCATCGCATGGGACGCAAAACTCCATGAATAATATTGCGATCATTGACGACAGCAAGCTCAAGCGCGACTATCTTCATCGCATCCTCGCCGAGGAATTCAAGGTCTACAGCTACGAAAGCGGCGCCGCGGCCCTGCCCGTTCTCGCCACTCTCGACATCCAGTGCATCCTGCTGGACGTGGAAATGCCCGATGAAGACGGCTTTGCCGTCATCAAACGCATAAAGGCGACCCCCGCCCTGCGCGACATTCCCGTCATCTTCGTCACCAGTCTCTCCGACTGGGACGTGGAGACCCGCGGCCTCAACAGCGGGGCCGTCGATTTTCTGGGCAACCAGTTTTCCCCGGAAATCATCCGCTCCCGCGTCCGCAATCACGTGGACCTTTACAACTACAAGAAGAAGCTCGAACAGCGCGTCCAGGAAAAGACGCAAACCATCTTCGAGCTTCAGGACGCCATCATGGTGGCCCTGTCCGACCTTGTGGAATGCCGCGACGAAAATACCGCCGGGCACGCCCAGCGCACGCGCGGCTATGTGGCGTGCCTCATCCGCGCCCTCCAGCGGAGGGGCGACTACGCCGAAGAACTTACGGATGAATTCGTGCGCGATCTCATTCGCGCCGCGCCCCTGCACGATATCGGCAAGATCGGCATCCGCGACGCCGTGCTCAACAAGCCGGGACGCCTTTCGCCCGAAGAATTCGAGGAAATGAAAAAGCATACCGTCTTCGGCGCGACGGCCATCCTGCGCGCCATGAAGACCCTGCATCAGGCGAGCTTTCTCTACGTCCTGCGCGACATTTCCCTTTCCCACCACGAAAAGTGGGACGGCACGGGCTACCCCCTCGGCCTGGACGGCGTCCGCATCCCCCTTTGCGGGCGCATCATGGCCATTGCCGACGTCTACGACGCGCTCGTCAGCAAGCGCCCCTACAAGGCCCCCATGCCGCATGAAAAGGCGGCGGGCATCATTCTTGAAGGCAAGGGAACGCACTTTGATCCGCTGGTAACGGAAGCCTTTGACGCCTGTCAGGAAGAATTCCGCTCCATTGCCCGGCAGCACTAGGGAGTGTTAACGCTAAATCGTTCTTCCTGGGGGAAGGAACCCCCCTTATCTCTGCTGTCGATGCCCGTAGCTTCCTTCGTCGCAACGGGCACGGCCTGCGGCCGCCATTCGGTCGCGGCTAGCGCGCAAGGGGGTTTCCTTCCCCCCAGGCCCCCCATCCTTCCCCCAACGCGCTTTTTCAGAACATGGTCTCCCCCTGCTTCGCATGCGCGGCCGCCCAGGCGGCAAGGCTCTTTTCCCGCTGCCAGCGCTCCAGCCCGTTCAGGATGCAGCGGCGGGAATCGCTGGCGACGGCGTAAAGATGCTCCAGCGTGGCCGCCATGTCGCTGCGCGCCGTCTTTCCCGCCGACGGGCAGCTGTTGGCCCAGAGAGGCAGCGCCCACTGCCGGGCGGCCTTGACAATATTTTTCTTTTCCACAAAGAGCAGCGGCCGGATCACCCGCAGCGCGCCGCCGAAAAAAGGCTCGTTGGGGCTGAGACCGTCAACGCGGCCGTTCCGGCACAGATTCATGAAAAAGGTCGCCGCCAGATCGTCGGCGTTGTGCCCCAGCGCAAGATGCGTCAGCCTGTAGCGCGCGCACAGCTCGAACAGACGCTTGCGCCGCAGCCACGCGCAGCGGAAGCAGGGCGAACGGCGCAGATTGCGCTCCGAATGCGCCTCGGGGCCATAATTTGTCACTTCCAGATGGGCGGCGACGCCGTGCCGGGCAAGCCAGCCCTTCAGGGGCGCGTGATTGTCCGCGTCGAAGCCGGGATTGAGATGCAGCGCCATGATCTCGAACCGAAAAGGCACGATGCCCTGCCGGATAAGCAGGCTCTTCAGCAAAACGAAGCTGTCCACGCCCCCGGAAACGGCCACGCCTATGCGATCGCCCGGCCCGACCATGTGAAGCTGCTGCATGGCCTTGCCCGCGCTCTTTACGCAGATCTCCTGCGCGAACGTCCTCTTTTCCCTCATCGACATATCCTTTGCGCGAACAACGTCGCGCGGTTGCATTTCCCCGCCGCCGGCCGGCGACCGTTGCCGCACCGAAACAGAACTTGACAGGCCCGGCGACTCTACCTATTATATCTTGTTACGGCAAGCAGGCCGCCGCAGGCGGTCCGCTTGCCTCTATCCTTTTTTCGCCTTGCCGACGGCAGGTACGGAGGAATCATGGCCCGCATTACCGTGGAAGACTGCCAGGAACGCGTGGACAACCGCTTTTTGCTCGTGCAAATGGCCATCAAGCGCGTGCGTCAGTATCGCGAAGGGTACGAACCCCTGCTTGACACCAACAACAAGGAAGTCGTCACCGCCCTGCGCGAAATCGCCGCGGGCAAGGTGATGCCCGACGACAAGAGCCTGTACACGCCCCTGCCCGAAGGACAGCAGGGCCCCGTCGACGAAGGTTAGCAGACTATACAGCCCCGACGAGACATTGCATGGCACGCGACTATTACGAAGTTCTTGGCGTCGAGCGCTCGGCCAGCGAGGAAGAAATCAAGAAGGCCTATCGCAAGCTGGCGATGAAGTATCACCCGGATCGCAACCCGGGCGACGCCGAAGCGGAGCAGAAATTCAAGGAGGCGGCCGAGGCCTACGACGTACTGCGCGATCCCGCAAAGCGCGACCAGTACGATCGGTTCGGCCATGTGGGCAACATGGGGGGCGGCTTCGGCAGCACTGAAGACATTTTCGCCCACTTCAGCGACATTTTCGGCGACCTGTTCGGCTTCGCCGCCGCCGGGGGCGGCATGCGCCCCATGGCGGGTGCCGATCTGCGCTACAACCTGACCATTACTTTTGCCCAGGCGGCCTCCGGCGACGAAATCAAGCTCTCGCTGCCCAAGCATATCGACTGCCCCGAGTGCAAGGGAACCGGCGCGGCTGCGGGCAGCGCCCCCGAAACCTGCCGTCACTGCGGCGGGACGGGCCAGCTCCGCCGCTCGCAGGGCTTCTTCCAGCTCGCCATGCCCTGCTCCGCCTGTCACGGAACGGGCCAGATCATTACCAAGCCCTGCCCCAAGTGCAAGGGCGAAGGCACGGTGGAAAGCATCCGGGAAATCGTGGTGCGCGTGCCGGCGGGCGTCGATACGGGCACGCGCCTGCGCGTGCGCGGCGAAGGCGAGGCCGGCATTCACGGCGGCCCTCCCGGCGATCTTTACGTCGTGCTGCATGTGGAGCAGAGCAAGGACTACCGCCGGCAGGGGCAGGATCTCATCTATACCTGCAATATCAGTTTCGTAAAGGCCGCCCTTGGCTGCCGCGTCGAAGTTCCCGGCCTCAAGGGGCCCCTGCCGCTGGAAATTCCCAAGGGCATACAAAGCGGCAGTCTCCTGCGCCTTGCGGGCGAGGGCATGCCCTATCCCGGCAGAACCCAGCGCGGCGATCTGCTCGTCGAAGTGCGCGTCGTCACGCCGACAAAGCTGACGGAAAAACAGGAAGAACTCCTGCGCGAATTTGAAAAGTACGAGCAGGAAGAAGGGCCGCTGGACAAGGCCAAGGACTTCGTCAAGAATCTCTTCAAGAAAGAAAAAGAATAGCCGCAAGCGCCCCCCGGGGCGCTTTGTTTTTTCCTCGCCCGCATTTCCCTCCCCGCAGGCGTTCCACCCGGAAAAAAGACGGAGAATCCGCCATGTTGCGCCGCCTGTTGCCCATGACGCTCGTTCTGCTGTTCCTTGCCCTTCCCTGTCGCGCCGAAGAGCGCCGCCCCGTCAGCCTGCTGCACGGCCTTGTTTCCCTTGAAGTTCCCGAAGAACTCTCCCCGCTGGCCGCCGACCTCCGCAAGGCCAAATTCCCCGATCTGCCGGCGGAAGACAGCGACGTCCTCGCCTCGCGCGACGGCAGCGCCACCGTGGCGGCCCACTGGCCGCAAACGCCCTTTCCCGACGACATGCCCACGGCCCGCCCCGCGCTCTCCATGGAAATGCGCGAGCTCTATCCCGACGCCCGCTGGCTGCGCGATGAACTCGTCACGGCGGACGGCCGTTTCTGCGCCCGCTTCGAGTTTGAAACCGCCGCGCCGGACGGCCCCATTCATAACGATATGCTCATCCTCGTCCACGAAGGCCGCATGCTCATCATTTCCGTCAGCGCCGGGGGCCCCTCGCGCGAGCGCTGGATGCGCCGCAGCGAGGAAATTCTCCAAAGCCTGAGAATTATTACAGATAGTTCCAGAGCGAAATAAGGGAGGGGGGAAGGAAACCCCCTTGGCTAGCGCGCAAGGGGCGTTTCCTTCCCCCCAGGCCCCCCATCCTTCCCCCAACGCGCTTTTTCAAAGAGACACAGATCTTATAGCAAATGCCTTTCAAAGGTTATGCGTAGTCTGCTCGCAAGCAGCGACCCGACGGGCGGCCGCAGGCCGTGCCCGTTGCGACGAAGGAAGCTACGGGCATCGACAGCAGAGCAAAGGGGTTTCTTCCCCCTCAAGCAAACCGTAATGAGTCCTGCCCCTAGCCGCCGAACCATTCCGGGCGGGCGTCGGCGGCGTCGGCGCGACAGCCCTGCCAGAGGTCGCGGGCGGCGAGAGCGCGGCGGACGTCGGTGATGACGCCGCGCTTGTCGAGAGCCCAGGAGGGGGCTTCGAGCTCGCCGGGAGCGGGGTCGGCCTGAATGCGGTGCAGGACAATGCGCGCCGGGATGCGGGGCAGCACGCCGCAGAGCCAGTCCACGTATTCGTCGCGGGCCAGCGGACTGTAGGCCTTTTCAGCGTAGAGGCGCGCGAGCGCCGTTCCTCGTGGAACATAGACGTTATGCAGCTTCAGACCGGCCAGCGGCAGGGCCGCGGCCCAGTCCACGCTGGCGCGGAAATCGTCGTAATCCTCTCCGGGCAGGCCGGCCATGAGATGCCCGCAGACCAGCAAACCGGCCTGCGCGGCCATGCGCACGGCCCGGACCGAGGCGGCGGCGTCGTGCCCCCGGCGGACGCGGCGCAGGGTGGCGTCGCTGGAGCTTTGCAGACCAAGCTCCAGCCAGACCTCCGGCAGGGGAAGACGGGCAAGGAGATCGATGCGCTCCTCGTCCAGACAGTCGGGGCGGGTTCCCACGCTGACGCCCATGCAGCCGGGGAGCGCGGCGATTTCCCGGAGCAGCCGCCGCAGGCGATCCGCCGGCCCGTAGGTATTGGAAAAGGATTGCAGATAGGCCATGAACCGCCGGTCGGGATCGGTCGCCGTATACTTGTCGCGCCAGAGATTCCACTGTTCCGCCAGCGACAGCCCCCGCAGTCCCAGGCCGGAGCCGGAGCCCTCGTCGTTGCAGAACAGACAGCCCGAGCTGGAGAGGGTTCCGTCCCTGTTGGGACAGGAGGCCCCGGCATCCAGTGGAATTTTTTGCACCCGCACGCCGTAGCGCCGCCGAAACCATGTGGCCAATGTGTGCCAACGCAACATAAAAACGCCCTTTTGTCGCGCTTTCGGGGCGGGAAGCGCGAGGAAAATATTTTGAACTGCCCGCCGCCGCCCTTGACTTAGCGCCCAATTTAGCCGAACAAATTTATCCATTGAATCGCTATGCCGGCTTTTCGCGGGGCCTCGGCTCATGCCCTTGATACCAGGGCCTTCCTATTCCCATTTTTCACTCCCCGAGGCGAACACGGCGCTCCCCGTGCGCGACGGCAGGCGAAACATACGCAGAGCAGCAGAGCGAGGCAAGCAAGACAGATGTCGAAAGTAATGGATTTTGCACTGGGCATGTTTTCCAACGATCTGGCCATCGACCTGGGAACGGCCAACACCTGTGTCTACGTAAAGGGACAGGGCATTGTGCTGCGCGAGCCCTCCGTGGTGGCCGTCAAGAAGGATTCGCGCGGCAACAACGTGGTTCTGGCCGTCGGCGCGGACGCTAAACGCATGCTGGGCCGCACGCCCGGCAATATTTCGGCCATCCGGCCCATGAAGGACGGCGTGATCGCCGACTTTGAAGTGACCGAGGCCATGTTGCGTCACTTCATCGCCAAGGTGCACAATTCTCGTCGTCTCGTTCGCCCGCGCATCATGGTCTGCGTGCCCACGGGCATCACCCAGGTGGAAAAGCGCGCGGTCAAGGAATCGGCCCAGTCCGCCGGCGCGCGGGAAGTTTACCTGATCGAAGAGCCCATGGCCGCCGCAATCGGCGCCGATCTTCCCATTCAGGAACCCACCTCCAACATGGTGGTGGACATCGGCGGCGGCACCACGGAAGTGGCCGTCATCTCGCTGGCGGGCATCGTCTACTCGCGCTCCGTGCGCGTGGGCGGCGACAAGATGGACGAAGCCATCATGATGCACGTCAAGCGCAAGTACAACATGCTCATTGGCGAATCTTCCGCCGAAGAAATCAAGATCAAGATCGCTTCGGCCTATCCGCTGGACCCCGAACAGCAGATCGAGGTCAAGGGGCGCGATCTGGTGACGGGCATCCCGCAGAACATCATTATCACCTCCGAAGAAGTCCGCAAGGCCATTTCCGAGCAGGTGGACAGCATCGTGCAGGCCGTGCGCGTGGCGCTGGAACAGACGCCGCCGGAACTCGCCGCGGACATTGTCGATCGCGGCATCGTGCTGACGGGCGGCGGCGCGCTGCTCAAGGGGCTTGATCAGCTGCTGCGCGAAGAGACCTCGCTGCCCATTACCGTGGTTGACGATCCCCTGTCCACGGTTGTCATGGGAACCGGGCGCGCGCTGGACAATCTGCATATTCTCAAGGAAGTTTGTATCGACTAGGACGGGCTGATCCCGTCCGGCGGCAATGGCCGCCGATGAAACCGGGAACGCGCCGGCGCGGCGCCCGGAGTCGGAGCGTTCGGCCCGAAAACGGCCGTAATCCGCCCCCGGCAAAAGCGCGGCGTCCCCCCGGACTATCTCGGAAGTATCTTCCGGAGCGCGGAAAGCGGCCCGTCCGGGGACGGTTCCGGCGGAAAACCGCTTCTTCGCTTCGGCGACCGCGAGAGCGGACGCCCGACCATGTCGTCTTTCGGCGGCTCCGGGTCGGGCGTTTCCCGTTTCTGTTTCTTTCCGGTCCGGCAACGGCGCGTCGCGACGGCCGTCCCCGGCGTTCGACCGACAACAGCCCCGCCCGGCAGCGGGCGTCACAGGTGGCAAAGTGACATTCAGGCGTCTTTTTCTGCTTGCGGGCACGCTGTTCATCCTTCTGCTCGGCGTGTACTCGTGGAATCAGCGAACGCAAGCGCTGGACACCATCACGACCAACGTCGGTCTGGAAGCCGCGGGAGGAATCCTGTCCGGCCTGCGCGCCGTGCAGGACGCCGTCGCCGACATCTGGAGCAACTATTTCGCTCTGGTCGACGTGCGTCAGGAAAACCTGTCTCTCAAGGAACGCGTCCGCGATCTTGAGGCGCGTCTTCTGGCGCAGGGCGAGGCGCTGGCCGAACTCCGGCGCCTGCGCCAGCTCCTGCAAATGCCCACCGATCAGGCCTGGCGGCCCGTGGGCGCGCGCGTGCTTTCCGGCCGTCTCGGGCCAAACGGGGTTCTCGACAGCATCACCATCAATCGCGGCTACGCCACGGGCGGTCGCCCCGGCACGCCGCTGGTGACGCATCTTGGTCTTGTCGGGCGCGTGCTGCGCGCCAGCGCGCACAACGCCACGGCCCTGCTGCTGACGGACCCCTCCAGCCGTATCGCCGTGCTCGCGCAGGAAAGCCGTTCTTCGGGCATTCTCATCGGGCAGGGGCCGGGCCGCGATCTGGAAGTCAGCTTCATGGAGCGCGGCACCGACGTGGCGGCCGGGGAAATTCTCATCACTTCCGGCCTCGACGGCAAATTTCCCAAGGGTATTCCCGTGGCGCGGGTTCTCAGCGTCGCGCCTTCCAACTATTCCCAGTTTCTGGCCATTCAGGCCGAGCCGCTGGTGGACCTGCGCCACCTTGAAGAGGTGCTAATGCTGGAGCCCACGGGCGTCAGCGTGCCCAATCTTCCCGTCGGGCCGCCGCCGGTCTTCGTGGGGCCGCCCGCGCCGGGACGCGCCGAACCTTCCGTCGCGCCCGACGGCGCGACAAGCGGTCCGCGTCTGCAACCCTCCCGTTAACGCATGAGTACCTTTCAGGAATGCTGCTGGTGGCTGGCCTTCGTCATGGCGTCCATCGTTGCGCAGGCGCTGGCCCCGGGGCTGGACGCGCTGGTGGTCGGCATCCTGCTGCTGTTGCAGGAACGCAATTACAAGACGCTCGCCTGGCTGCTGCCAATCTTCATCATCCTTCAGGAAGGAATGGGCACGCGGCCTTTCGGCGGCGTGCTGCTCTGGTATCTTGCCGTGATCGCTTCTTTCAAGATCGGGCGCTGGCTGTTTGAGGTCGGCAATTTTGTCTTCATCTTCCTGCTGTCCACCTGCCTTGGCGGGGCCTATTTCGGTCTGGCCTGGCTGCTTGCCCCCCTGCAGCAGACGCCGGCGTTCGACATGAACGCCATGCGCGACATCAGCCTCCTCCAGGCCGTCTACATGCCCCTGGCCTGGCGCATTCTGACCCTGCTGCGTCCGGGAGATCGCAATGACGTTTCGGAATAGGCGGAAGACGGACGACGCCGGGAACGCGGTCCCGGAAAAGAAAAAGCGTTCGTGGCTCAAGATTCAGGTCGAGAGCGAACGCTATCAGCCGCCGCGCAACGGAGCCATCCTGCTGCAGGTGCTGGTGGGCATCTTCTTTTTCGTCTTCGTCGCCCGCTTCTGGTATCTGCAGATTCATCGCGGCGCGGAATTCTCCGAACAGGCGCAGAACAACCGCCTCCGCATGGAGCTCATCTTTGCGCCGCGCGGCCGCATTCTCGACGATACCAACAAGGTGCTGGCCGACAACCGCACGGCCTTCGGCCTTGCGCTCGTGCCGGAAGACTGCCACGACGTGCCCGCGACGCTGGCGCAGATCAGCGAATGGACAAACCTGCCCCTGGATCAGGTCTGGGACAAGTACCGCAGCGACCGCATCAAGGTAAAACCCTTCGAGCCGCTGCTCATGATCACGGACATGGATTTCGAGCTGGTGGCGCGCGTGGAATCCGAGCTGATCAACTGGCCGGGGCTGGAAATTGTCGTCCGCACCAAGCGCAGTTACCCCGAAAAGGATCTTTTCGCGCATGTGCTGGGCTACGTTGCCGAAGTCAACGAGCGGGAAATGCAGGCCGATCCCGAGCTTGCCATGGGCGATCTTGTCGGCAAGCAGGGGCTGGAACTGGAGCTGGAAAAGCGCCTGCGCGGCCGCAAGGGCGAATACGAGGTGGAAGTGGACGCCCACAGCCGCATGCTGGGCAAGCGCCTGACCAAGGAGCCCCAGAGCGGCGAGGAAATAAATCTGAGCCTGGATCGCGATTTGCAGGAAGCCGCCTGGGAAGCCCTGCAGGGCGAGGCGGGCTGCGTGGTCGTCATGGAGCCGGATACGGGCAAGCTGCGCGCGCTCGTCACCTCGCCGGCCTACGACAACAACATCTTTGCCGCCGGCATTTCCCAGCGGGACTGGGACGCCCTGCGGACAAGCAAGCGCTTTCCGCTCCAGAACCGCGTCATCCAGAGCGTCTACCCTCCCGGTTCGGTCTGGAAACTCGTCATGGCGGCCATGTTTCTGGAAAACGGCGTCAGCCCCAACGAAGGCGTCTTCTGCCCCGGACAGGTCAAGCTGGGGAATCAGATCTTCCGCTGCTGGCGGCGGGGGGGCCACGGCTCGCAGAACATGCAGAGCGCCCTGATCAACTCCTGCGACGTGTATTTCTACATCATGGCCGAGCGCCTCGGTATCGACAAGATCGAGGAATTCGCCAAGGCCTGCGGCTTCGGACGCCCCACGGGCATAGACCTGCCGCACGAAAAGTCCGGCCTCGTGCCCTCGCGGGAATGGAAGCGCAAGCGCTTCAAGAAGCCCTGGGTGCGCGGCGAAACCTATAACGTCTCCATTGGTCAGGGCTACACCCTTGTCACGCCCGTGCAGATGGCCGTTTATGTCTCAAGCCTGCTCAACGGCGGCAAGCTGCTCAAGCCGCAACTGCTGGACGCCACGCCGGTCGAGGTGGTGGGAACCGTGCCCGCCTCGCTCAAGACGCTGAATTTTGTCGTGGAATCCATGCGAAAGACGGCCTCGGGCGGAACGGCCCGCGTGGTGGGCCGCAAGGACGCCGACATGGGCGGCAAGACCGGCACGGCGCAGGTCGTGAAACTGCGCTTCGCCGCCGGGGAGCGCCGCCTCAAGACGGCGGAAATGGAATACGCCCAGCGCGACCACGCCTGGATCGCCACCTGGGGGCGCAAGAACGACAAGGCCTACGTCGTCGTCGTCATGGTGGAGCACGGCGGGGGTGGTTCCAGCGTGGCCGGCCCGGTGGCCAAGAAGGTCTACGAGCATCTTTTCGGCCCGGACGAAGGCGCGCCCCGCCCGCGTCCCGCCGCAGAAACGCCGCCCCCGGCGCGACGCGCGACGCCTCTGGCCCCGACGCCCCAAAGCGCGCGTCCGAGCCCCGAAGGCACGCCGCGTCCGCGCAACGTCGTGCCGCTGGAAACGCGCCCGGCGCGGCCCCAGCCCCAGGGACGCCCCGCGGGGCAGGCCCCGCGCTACAAGATCATCATTCCCTGATCCGGGAAAAGGGCGGGAAAGGAGCATTTCCCGCCCCGGCGGGCGTCCGGAAGCGTACGAACGTCTTGCCTGCCGCCGCCGGCTGCACTACACAAGAGAGTGCGCCGGGAATCGACGGCCGCAAAACATCACGAGTCTTCGAGCGTATGGACAAGCGACTTTTCACCTATCTCAACTGGAGCCTGCTGCTCTGGCTGATCGCTCTCTACTTCGTGGGCGTGGGGAATCTCTACTCCGCCAGCGGCACGCGCATTGAAAGCGGCCTGCTGTCCTATGCGCCCTTTTACCAGAAGCAGCTGATCTGGGGTCTGTGCGGTCTGGGCTGCATGCTGCTGACGCTGTGTTTCGATTACCGCCAGCTGCGGAATC
The DNA here is from genome assembly GCA_944324555.1 of uncultured Desulfovibrio sp. Taxonomy (GTDB): domain Bacteria; phylum Desulfobacterota; class Desulfovibrionia; order Desulfovibrionales; family Desulfovibrionaceae; genus Desulfovibrio. The sequence continues at coordinate 4,427 of CALUWU010000012.1, read as the reverse complement.
TGGCCTGGCCCGCCTATCTTGCCTGCCTTGCGCTGCTGATGCTCGTTCCTGTCGTCGGGAGTACGATCTACGGGGCCAAACGCTGGATTTCCCTCGGATTCATGAGCATCCAACCGTCAGAAATGACCAAGCTGGCCATGCTTGTCCTGACGGCGCGCCTGCTGTCGCGCGACGGCAAGCCGCTGGACTGGAAGAACTTCTTCATGGTGCTGGCCGCGGGGCTTCTGCCGGTGGGCTTCATTCTCAAGCAGCCGGACCTCGGCACGTCCATGCTGATCCTGCTGATTCTTGCGGGCATGATTCTTTTCCACGGACTCAAGCCCGCCGTGCTCAAGACCTGCCTTCTGGCCGTTCCCTGCGCGGGCGCCTTCATGTGGTTTGTGGGCATGCACGACTATCAGCGACAGCGCATCCTGACCTTTCTCAATCCCGGCGACGATCCGCGGGGCACCGGCTATCATATCCTGCAATCGCGCATCGCCATCGGTTCCGGCGAACTCTGGGGCAAGGGCTTCGGCGGCGGCACGCAGAGCCAGCTCCGTTTTCTGCCCGAACGACACTCCGACTTTGCGGTGGCCGTCTTCGGCGAAGAGTGGGGGTTCATCGGCTGCGTGGCGCTCGTGACGGCCTTCTGCCTTTTCCTGCTGTCCATCTTCGCCACGGCGGTACAGGCCAAGGACCGCTTTGGCAGCATGCTGGTAGTGGGCGTATTCTTTTACTTTTTCTGGCAAATCTGCATCAATATGGGCATGGTCATCGGCCTGATGCCGGTCGTCGGCATTCCCCTGCCCTTCATCAGCTACGGCGGCAGCGCCACCATCGTCAATTTTACATTGGTGGGAATTGTGCTTAACGTCTCCATGAGACGCTTCATGTTCAAGGGTTAACGATGATACTGCGAAGACCGAAAGGTCCACTGGGGGATAGTGTGGCAAAGGAAGAACTCAACGCTTTTCTGGGCTCCAATACCGTCTATGAAGGCAAGCTCGTCTTTGAAGGTTCCGTCCATATCGACGGCAAGTTTACCGGGGAAATCACCAGCGAAGGCACGCTTGTCATCGGCAAGGGCGCCGAGGTGGACGGCACGTTCAACGTGGGCGAACTCATGCTGTCCGGCCGCCTGACCGGCGACGTCGTCGCCAAGCGACGCGTGGTCGTGCACTCCTCGGGCGTTCTTGACGGCCGTCTGCGGACGCCCAGCCTGCTCACCGAAGAGGGCGGCATCATCGAGGGGCAGATTACCATGCGCGCTTCCGCCCCGCGTCAGGAACAGCCGAACAGCTAGCTTCGGACGGGACGCGGCGCCAGGGCCGTCTCCCGCTTCGCGGAAACGCTTTCCCGCCGGGAGGCGCGGGCGTCCTTCCGGCGCCGCCGCGCCGTTTCCTGACGTGGAAAACAGTTCCGGCGCGCGTTTCCGGGAAGCGGCCGGAGCCGCCCCGGCGAACGCCGCGACAGATTTCCGCGCGGCCCCGGCGTCCCGAACGACAGGTTCGATGCAACGTCGCGGGCGCGACGTATTGACGTTAAAGAAAATTTGTGAAAAAAATAACAAAACATGCCGAACATTCTCGCTTTTCCGGCAGACGCCGACGCGGCGAACGAAAAAGCGATCTCTAGACTCTAACGGGCGCGACGCCCAAGGAGGATTACTCCCATGGCCCAAAATTATTTTGCCGCATTGCGCGACGTGGCGCTGGCCGTCAATTCCAGTCTGGAACCCACGGACGTTCTGCACCAGATCACGGAGCACGCCGCCAAGGCCATGTCCTGCAAGGCCTGCACCATCCGCCTTCTGGACGGTACGGGACATTTTCTCCTGCCCACGGCAGCTTACGGACTTTCCGACACCTACATGAGAAAGGGTCCCGTGGAAGTGAGCCGCAGCGGTCTCGACGGCGAGGTGCTCGGCGGCAAGATTATTCATCTGAAAGACGCCACCAGCGACGGGCGTTTCCAGTATCCCGCATCCGCCAAGGCGGAAGGGCTGGTTTCCGTGCTGTCCGCGCCTCTGCTGGTCAACGGCAAGCCCATCGGTCTGATTCGCGTCTATTCTTCCGAGGAGCGGGAATTCACTCCCGACGAGGAAACCTTCATGCAGGCCGTCGCGGCCCTGTCGGCCATGTCCATTGAAAACGCCCGCCTGCACGACGCGCTCCGCAACAATTACGAACTGATGGCAAAACACGCCTATTCGGTCTACGAAGACTAGGCGCTTTCCGACGAAGCTGGCCGGCGAACGGCCGCGCCCGCGCGGGGGAACAGGTTTTCTTCCGTTCTCCGCCAGCGGCGCGTTCCGCCCGGCATGTCTTCGCGACGACGTATCGAGAGAATGCGGCGTCTTGCCGCTCTGGAGGAAACAATGACCAAGGTTCGTGTAGGCATCAACGGTTTCGGCCGTATCGGCCGGCAGGTTTTCCGCGCGCTGCATCAGCGGTATCAGGATCGCGTTGAGGTCGTCGCCATCAACGATCTTTTTGACGCGGAAACCAACTTCCATCTGCTGGAATATGATTCCGTTTACGGTCGCGCCTGGCTCGACGCCCGGGTGGACGGTCAGGAAGCGGCCGTCGGCGACTGGAAAATCCACTGCTTTGCCGAGCGCGATCCCGCCAACCTGCGCTGGAGCGACTACGGCGTGGACGTCGTGGTGGAGAGCACCGGCATTTTCCGCAAGGCCTCGCAGGCCTCCATCCACCGCGACAACGGCGCGAAAAAGGTAATCATCACCGCGCCGGCCAAGGAAGAGGACATCACCATTGTCATGGGCGTGAACCATGAACAGTATGATCCGTCCAAGCACCACATCGTTTCCAACGCGTCGTGCACCACCAACTGCCTTGCGCCCATGGCGCTCGTGTTGCAGCGGGAATTCGGCATCAAGATCGGGAACATGGTGACGATCCATTCCTACACCAACGACCAGCGCATCCTTGACATGGCCCACAAGGACCCGCGCCGCGCCCGCGCCGCCGCCTGCAACATCATCCCCACTTCCACGGGGGCCGCGCAGGCCGTGGCCAAGGTCATTCCCGAGCTGCAGGGCAAGTTCAGCGGCTACTCGCTGCGCGTGCCCACCCCGACGGTTTCCGTGGTGGACTTCAGCGGCGTGCTGGAAAAACATACGGATACCGACACCGTGCGCGCGAAACTCAAGGAAGCCGCCGACACCTATCTGAAGGGCATTCTCGAATATAACGACAAGGCCCTCGTTTCCATGGATTTCAAGGGCAATCCGGCTTCCAGCATCGTGGAAGCGCCCTACACCACCGTTCAGGACGGCTACCTGCTCAAGGCCGTCGCCTGGTACGACAACGAGTGGGGCTATTCCAACCGCGTCTGCGATCTGATCTGCCTGATGCAGGAAAAGGGACTCTAGGCCTATTAACACTAAATCGTTCTTCTGGGGGGGGAAGGAAACCCCCTTAGCTCTGCTGTCGATGCCCGTAGCTTCCTTCGTCGCAACGGGCACGGCCTGCGGCCGCTCGTCGGGTCGCTGCTCGCGGCAAAAAGGGCGTTCCCGTAACTTCCCCCTCAGACTCCCCCATCTTCCCCAAAACCCGCGCACTGTTTTCTAACAGAAAAGATGGATATTTGTAGTATGCAATATATTTATCTTTCTATGTTTTCTGGGAACCAGAGCGTTTCAACTTTGAAAAAGGTGAAACATGAGGCGGCGACACAGCGCCTCCCGGCCCAAAGTGAGCGGAAAAAACGCGCTTTTTCCGCGAAACGACAGGCTGTATGGTTTAAAATACGAAGCATATCAAATTGAAAGTGCTCTAGGGCCTGTTAATACAAATTTTACAAACAATTTCAAGGGGTAGGATAGATAGGTTGTACACACGCTACTTATCTTTGGTTGCGGGGTCGCCTCGTATTCCCGACTCTTTCCCCAATAAAAGCGCGCTGGGGAAAGGATGGGGGGCTTGGGGGAAGGGAAACACCTCTCACGCGAGCAGAGGGGGTTCCCTTCCCCCCAAACAACTTACGAATAGTGTTAACAGGCCCTAAGAGATTGAGCTAAAGCGTCCTGGCTGACGACAGTTTGGGACGACATCCTTTGAGAGCACTCGCTTCGGGGAAGGGAAACGCGGTTCTTTTCCCCGAAAACGTTTTACAGGTATTTTCATTTCTCTTGTCTGAAAACTGTTCAAGCTCTGGACAGGTGTAAAAAATCTATCCAGATGACGCATGCGATAGCTGGATAAAAACTGACCACCCTGCTGCCCGGCTGTGTGGGCATGGTCGGATGCGCGGCGTCTTTTAGTCGACTTGAATATTTAATATGCTGTTTTTTATGATATTTTTAAATGAGGCTTCTTTTTATTCTTTCTGGCACGCCTTCTGCAATATCTCAGGCGAAACCGAAAGGAGCCCCTCATGAAATTAGCCAGTCTTGTACTTTCCTTCCTTGCCGTTACCTTCCT
>CALUWU010000011.1 GCA_944324555.1 uncultured Desulfovibrio sp. | reverse complement strand
ACAAATAGAAAATGAAGACTACACAGAGCCGCTGAAAGGTACTTGCCGCATGGCCTGTACCCTCTTTGAAAAAGCGCGTTGGGGGAAGGATGGGGGGCCTGGGGGGAAGGAAACACCCCTTGCGCGCCAGCCGCGACCGAAGGCGGCCGCAGGCCGTGCCCGTTGCGACGAAGGAAGCTACGGGCATCGACAGCAGAGATAAGGGGGTTTCCTTCCCCCCAGAAGAACAATTTAGTGTTAACAGGCCCTGGCGGCCGCCGTGTCCGGCGTTGGTTTACCAGCCGCGGCAGCGGGAGAGTTCCGCCACGATGCGTCCTTCCCGCAGCAGGTGATAGGCGTCGAAGCAGGCGGCAGTGGCGCAGGCATGGACAGGCAGGATGCGTACCCGGCTGCCCACGGGCAGCGGCGGCGTATAAGGGCCGTGTGCCAGCGCGTGTTCCTGATTGGTGTCGCGAATGCACAGGCCGGGATAGGGCTGTCCGTCAAGGTTGCAGACAAGTCCGTAGCCGTGAACGTCAAAGCCGCCGGGGCCGCCCTGATCCCGCGAAAGAGCCGTCCAGCCCGCGTCAAGCAGGAGTCCGCCATCGGCACGGCGGCCGATGACGGTGGCCAGCACGGAAAGCGCAATGTCTTCCGGCTCGCAGACACCAAGACGCCACATGACGAGATCGTGAAAAACGTGCGTTCCGGCGCGTACTTCGCTGACGCCCTCCAGCGAGCAGGCAAAATGGGCCGTGGGGGTGGAGCCTACGCTGACAACGGGGCAGGGAAGCCCGGCGGCGCGCAGCATGCCGGCTGCCGCCACGGCGGCGGCGCGCTCCTGTTCCGCCAGCTGCCGGAGCTGTTCCGGGGTACCGCCGTCGTAGGCGCTGCCGGCATGCGTGAGAATGCCGCGCACTTCCTGCCCGCCGTCATGCAGCATGCGGCCCAGAATGACCAGCAGCGGATCGTCGGGAGCGATACCGGCGCGATGCCCGTCGCAATCTGTTTCCAGCATGACGGCAAAGGAAAGCCGTCGCTCGCGCGCAAAGGCCAGCAGCGCCTGGGCCGCCTCCAGAGAGTCCAGCGTCAGGATCAGATCCGCCCCTCCCGCACGCAGCGTCGCGGCCCGGGGCAGCTTGTCGGGCGCTATGCCGACGGCATAGCAGATATCCCGCACGCCTCCGGCGGCGAAATATTCGGCTTCGGCAAGCGTGGAGACTGTTGCCGGTCCCTGCGGGCTTTCCATGCACCAGCGTGCAATTTCCAGATTTTTGCAGGTCTTGAGGTGCGGACGCATGACGACGCCCAGTGCGTGGACATGATCCCGCAGCCGGGCACAGTTGCGACGGCAGCGTGCTTCATCAAGAATGAGGGCGGGCGTGGAAAGAGCGGCAAAATCCGGCATAAAGCCTCCTTTGGCGTATCCGTATGACAGTCTGCGCACGATAATGCCGTAAAAATGTACTGATGCAAAGGCCCGCTGCTGACGCTTCCATAACGCTTGTTTTGCTAGTATAAAAGTACGTTGGTTTTCGCCGGAGCGTCATCCGGCAGTGTCCGGTTCGCGGCGCTGCTGCCGCACAGGACCCGAAGATGTGTTTCCCGTCGCTCGGAAGGCGATGTTCGCGAGGTTTATTGAAGAGAGCTGCACGGAAAAACGGGGCGGAGCCGACTGACCGCGCGATGCGGCGGCCGGGTTTTCCCCGGGGCGGTTGCGCCCTGCCGCTGCGAGGAGAGTCAGGACATGGAACGCGCATGGATGACCCGGCGTCGGGTCTGTTTCTTTCTGTTTCTGGTATTATTGCTGGCCTGCGGCAGTCTGGCCGCAGAGCTGTACGATTTTGAGGATGCCCGTTTCGATCCCGATATGGTCGGGATCATCTGCTCGCTGGGCGGGGTACTGCTGTGCCTCGCGGCGCTGCTTGTTGTTCGTCGGGGCACTGTCGTGGCCTCGGAAGGCGGCCTGCGCGCCGATGCCTGGCGGGCAACCCTGCTGCGCAGCGGAGGCCTGCTGCGCGGCTGCCTCTTTCTCCTGATGCTGCTTGCCGTCGCGGCCTTTGCCGCCTCCCTCTATGACTTCGAGGACATGCGCGTGGATATCGACATGCCGGATGCGCTGTTTCCTCTGGCGGCATTCTTCCTTCTGAGCTGGTTGCGTTACCGCATCCGCGTGGCTGCCGCGCATGCCGGGGAGATCCCTGCGGCACCGGCATCGCAGGATAGAGAGTCGCGGGCTGTGCCGTCCCATGAGCATGCGCGCATGGCGCAGGAGCTGGAAGAGCTGAAGAAGCGGGTGGAAATCGACCCTCTGACCGGACTGCTCAACAAGGCCGCGCTTACGGAAAAGATCACGCAGTCTCTGCACGGGGACGACACGCATTGCGCCCTGTTCATGGTGGACATGGACAATTTCAAGAGCATCAACGATACCTACGGGCATCAGGCGGGAGACACGGCGCTGGTGCGTACCGGGGAAGCCCTGCGGGAAGCCTTTCGCGGGCATGAGGCGCTTGTGGGGCGCGTAGGCGGCGATGAATTTATGGCGCTGCTTTTCGGTGTCCGGGACGAGGCGGATCTGGAAGCCGTGCGCCGCAACCTGCGGAACTGTCTGCAAATTCCCATTCCGCAGAGCGCGGAGCCGTTTACGGGCAGCATCGGCTGTGTGCTGCATGAGGCCGGAGAGAGTTTTGAAAGCCTCTATGCCCGCGCCGACAAGCTGCTTTACGAGGATAAGCGGCGGGACGGAAATTCCCCGGCCCGTTAGGCTCAGGACTCATTACGGTTTTGAGGGGGAAGGAACCCCTTTGCTCTGCTGTCGATGCCCGTAGCTTCCCCAAAACCCGCGCGCCGTCGTCTGCCGGGTAAAGGCCGGCATTTTTTCAACTCCGATCATTGTTACGGACAGTCATGGCGACCTTGGAGCGTTTCACCTTTTTCAAAGATGAAACGCTCTAAAAAAACAAGGAAACAGGGGAAGGAAAGACCTGCTTCCCTTCTCCTGTTTCCCTTTTTGGAGGATGTCAATTCTTTGGAGGAAGAAACTCCGCCGGGCGTCTCCGGCTAGATTTCGCTTTCAGGAATGCCGCACGCACGAGCCACGCCCGCGCCGTAAGCGGGATCGGCCTTGGCGCAGTTACGGATATGCCGCAGCTTGATTTCCCTGGGAGCGTCGCCCAGCGCGCGGGCGGTATTGCCGAACAGGGCTTCCTTCTGCTCGGGGGTCATCAGACGGAAGAGCTTGCCGGGCTGTTCAAAGTAGTCGGCGTCGTCGCAGGGGTAATCCCAGCGGGCCGCGTCGCCACTGATCTTCAGCGGCGGTTCCGAAAAATCGGGCTGCTCCCGCCACGCCCCTTCGCTGTTGGGTTCATAGCTGATATGGCTGCCGTAGTTGCCGTCAACGCGCATGAGTCCGTCGCGGTGGAAGCTGTGGTAGGGGCAGCGCGGCCGGTTGACCGGGATCATGTGATGATTGACGCCCAGACGATAGCGCTGCGCGTCGCCGTAGGAGAACAGGCGGCCCTGAAGCATCTTGTCCGGCGACACGCCGATGCCGGGAACGAGGTTGGCCGGATTGAAGGCGGCCTGTTCCACTTCCGCAAAATAATTTTCGGGATTGCGGTTCAGCTCCAGCACGCCCACCTCAATGAGCGGATAGTCCTTGTGGTACCACACCTTTGTCAAATCAAAGGGATGATAGGGCAGCTTTTCGGCGTCCTCTTCGGGCATGACCTGGAAATAGAGGGTCCAGCGGGGGAAATCGCCCTTCTCGATATGCTCGTACAGATCGCGCTGATGGCTGTCGCGATCGCGCCCGATAAGCTCCTGAGCCTCGGCGTCCGTAAGGTTCTTGATGCCCTGCTGCGTCCTGAAGTGGAACTTGACCCAGAAGCGCTCGTTCCTGGCGTTGATCAGGCTGTACGTATGGCTGCCAAAGCCGTGCATGTGCCGGTAGGAAGCGGGAATGCCCCGATCGCTCATGAGCACGGTCACCTGATGCAGCGCCTCGGGCAGCAGGGTCCAGAAATCCCAGTTGTCCTTTGCGCTGTGCATGTTGGTGCGCGGGTTGCGCTTCACGACGTGATTCAGATCGGGGAACTTGAGCGGATCGCGCAGGAAAAAGACCGGCGTGTTGTTGCCCACCATATCCCAGTTACCTTGATCCGTGTAGAACTTGAGCGCAAAACCGCGAATGTCGCGCTCCGCATCGGCGGCGCCGCGCTCGCCGGCAACGGTGGAAAAGCGGGCGAACACTTCCGTCTTCTTGCCGACTTCGGCAAAAAGCGACGCCCTGGTGTAGCGCGTGACGTCATGCGTCACCGTAAACGTGCCGTAAGCGCCGGAACCCTTCGCGTGCATGCGGCGCTCGGGAATGACCTCGCGATCAAAGTGCGCCAGCTTTTCCTGAAACCAGACGTCCTGCATCAGCATGGGCCCGCGCGGGCCGGCGGTCAGCACATGATTGTTGCTGGCTACGGGCGCGCCTGCGCCGGTGGTAAGAAGATCGTTCTTGTCGGCCATGGTGCTTTCCTCCTTGGCGCGCTCGCGTGGAGCGCGGACTGCGCCGCCCCGCATCGGGCGACTGTTCGTTAAAGACACCATGCCACAAACGCTTGCCACTTGTAAATAGTAATTATTATCATTACTGATAAATTCATATCTAACTCCGTGAAAAAATTTCAAAAAAATTTTTTGGATCGCCTGCTGCTGAAAAAGCGAAGCGCAAGGCGGCGGCGCGCCGCCCGGCCTGAAGCGGGCGGAAAAACCGCTTTTTATCCGCGAAACGTCAGACCATATAGCGCCCGTATGCCTCCGACAAAAGAAAAGCCCGGCGTCTCTCGACGCCGGGCCGTTGTCCGCGTTTTGCCTCAGTTGCGCTTGCGGCGCGGTTCTCCGGGGGCCATCTTGACCAGCCGGGGATGGAAAACCGCCAGAATATCCACCAGATCGCGCTGGGCGTCCATGACGGCAAAGATATCCTTGTAGGCCATGGGCGCCTCGTCCAGACTGCCGGAGAGCAGTTCAACGCCGTTCTCCCGCAGCAGCGCCGCCATATCTTCTTCCCTGAGCCCGCGGAAGGCGGCCGCGCGGCTCATGAGGCGCCCGGCGCCGTGGGAGCAGGAACAGAGAGAATCCTCGGACCCCTTGCCGCGCACCACAAACCCCGGCGTCCCCATGGAACCGGGCACGACGCCCAGCACGCCGGCGGCCGCCGGCGTCGCCCCCTTGCGATGCACGATCACCCGTTCGCCGTCGTGCGTTTCCTCCCAGGCAAAATTGTGATGATTCTCCACATGGGTCAGCTGCCGGGCGCCCAGCGCCCGCAGGACGTGCGAATGAATCAGCTCGTGCCCGGCGGAAGCGTAGCGGCCCATGAGCTGCATGGCGGTCCAGTATTCTTCCCCTTCCGCGCTGCTCATGTCGAGCCAGGCCAGATGCCGCAGCTCATCCGGCAAGGTCGGATGTATCCTCATGGCCAGTTCGCTGTAATGCAGGGCGACGCTTTCCCCCGCCCCGCGGCTGCCGGAATGGCTGAGCAGCGCAAGATACGTTCCGGGGGCCAGCTCCGCGTCGCCGATACGCGCGGGAGCGTCCACGCGCAGTTCGCCGAATTCCACAAAATGATTGCCGCCGCCGCTGCTGCCAAGCTGATTCCAGGCCTTGGCCTTGCTTGCGCGCGTCACGGGGCAGAAATCCCAGTCTTCGTCCATCACCGCATGTTCGCGCCGGTTTTCAGCTTCAAAACAGGCGCCCAGGCCGAAGCGCGTTTCGCGTTCAAGAGCGGCCGCAAAGTCTTCCTTGTGGGAGGAAAGGCGCTCCGGCGGCATGTCCAGCACGCTGAGCCGCATCCGGCAGGCAATGTCCACCCCGACGGCGTAGGGAATGACGACGTTCCGCACGGCCAGCACGCCGCCAATGGGCAGACCATAGCCCTTGTGGGCGTCGGGCATCAGCGCCCCGCGCACGGCCGAGGGCAAACGGCAGGCATCCTCCATCTGACGCACGGGATCTTCGTCCAGACCAATATTGCCCCACTGCTTCCACGGCGCCGGCGTTTCGCGCGGCACGAAATCCAGACCGCCCGGATAGAGTTCCAGAAGACGCCGGGCCACAGGGGCAAGATATTCATGTTCGAGCATTGTTTCCGGCGCGACGACCAGACGGCGAATCGCGGCGCGCATGGCTTCGTGCTCTTCTTCTCCGGCGCGCCCCAGCGTCTTGTTGACGACCTTGAGCGCCAGAGGAGACAGACGGCTATCGTAAGGCAACCCCAGAATGTTCAACTCCTTTCCGGATATCATGACTTCACTCCCATGCTTTACGATGCAACATGTCGAATCCTTTTCTGTACGCCGATCACCATAGGGCAAAAAACGCGCGGAACGCAAGCGTCGCCGCCCGTCCCGCGAACTCAGGAAACGTCGCGCCGCCGGATGATGAAGCAGACCGAGCCGACGGTAAGGCCGCACGCAAGCAGCATGCCCGGAGTAATGATCTCGCCGCCGAGCTGCCAGCCAAGAAAGACGCCGATGACAGGCACGACGTATTCATAGGAAATGGCGGTGGCTATCGCGGTATTTTCGAGCAGCCAGAGATAACAGTAAAACGCGATGATGGAACCGCCCGTGCACATCCAGGCAAAGGCCAGGATCACCCGGAGCGACAGATGCTCCCAGTGGACAAGATTCTGCTCCCCGGTAAGGAAGGCCAGCGCCAGACATTCAAGCCCACCGACAAGCAGCATCAGGGCGCAGGACTGCACCGTCGAAAGACGCGTCGCATGAGGAAAGCGCCGCGTTATCAGCGTGCCGGCAACCCAGCCGAGCGTGGCCGAAAAGACCCACAGCATGCCTTCCGGGCTGCTTTGCTGCACGCCGCCGGCCTGCTGGGAGCTCGCCAGAAGCAGCAAACCGCACGAACCGATCGCCAGTCCCGTCCATTGCAGACGGGAAGGCCGGGGTTCCCCGGCAAACAGCCAGCCGGCGACAAGCATGGTAATGGGCACGGAACCGGTAATGACGGCCGCCGTCGACGAGACGACGCTCGTCTGCCCCTTTGCCAGAAAGCCCGTCGCCATGGTCACCATGAAAAAGGACATCCAGAGGGAATGGACAAGATCGGCGTGCGAAGGAAGGCGGCGCCAGCGCCCCGTCAGGCACAGCCCGAGCATGAGCAGCAGGCCCGCGATGACCATGCGCGCCCCGCCCGCGGAAAAGGGCCCGAGCACCTCCAGCGTAAACTTGTAACCAATATAGCTCGACCCCCAGGAGATATACACGAGAAAGAGGTTGAGCATCACATACAGAGATTTTGACGAAACGGCCATACGTTGATCTCCCGTCCTGAAAAAAGCGGTTCGCGCCGGAGCCCCCCGCCGCCGCGCGACGAAAACTGCCGAAGGCGCGGCCCTTACAACTCCATGGTGTGGGAAAAGAGATGCATGACGCCCACGCCGGAAATGATCAGGGCCAGCCCTATGATTGCCGGGAGATCCAGTTTCTGATGAAAGAAAAACCAGCCGACAAGCGACACGACGACAACCCCGACGCCCGACCACAACGCATAGGCCACGCCCACGGGCACGGACTTGACGACGACAGACAGCAGATAGAAGGCCAGCGCGTAGCCGCAGATGCAGACGGCCGACGGCAGAAGGCGAGTAAAGCCCTGCGTTTCCTTCAGGGCCGACGTGGCCACGATTTCGGACGCAATGGCGACAAGCAGCAGCAACCAGTGCATGAGACTCTCCTTGAAGCGGGGCGCGGCGTCCGGCCGCCTCCCCGGAAAGAGGAATGAAACGCCGTTTCATGAAACGGCGTCAGGCGAAATCCGTCTCGGGCGCGCAGCCGCCCCGGAGAGGGACGGGCGGCGCCTGCGAAACAGGAAGGAAAAAACGCTCCCGGAAGACAAAAAGGGCCGCCGCTGAAAACCGGACAGTTTCAGCGGCAACCCTTTTCCGGGCCGCTTCGGACGGCCCGCTCCGACGGCGCCGGCAAACCGCGGCGGTCGGAAGAACGGAGAACTTCCCCGCGGATCTATCCCAGCTGCGCGCGATAGGCCTCCGCCGTCAGCAGGCCGGCGACGTCGTCGGGCGAGGTCGCGCGAATGCGAAGCATCCAGCCCTTTTCATAGGGAGAAACGTTGATCAGCGTCGGCGCGCCTTCCAGCTCTTCGTTCACCGCTTCCACCGTGCCGTTGACCGGCATGAACAGGGCGTTGACGGACTTGATGGACTCGACGCTGCCAAATTCCTGTCCAGCCTCAAAGGAGGCGCCGACCGCGGGCAGATCGACAAAGGCGATTTCGCCAAGCTGATCCTGCGCGTAGTCGCTGATGCCGATCAGCCATTCGTCGCCGTCCTGCCGGATCCAGACGTGTTCGGCAATGTAACGGCACTCTTCCGGGAAACGCAGTTCACTGATATCTTTCATGACGATGTTCCTTCAGGCGCGACGGCCCCGTCGCGCGGTTTCAAACATGGGAAATCCTGTCCGGCAGTGCGGCAGGGCGGGGTTTCCGGGTCGTCCGCCCGCGAAAACCGGCCTGCTCCGCCTCAGGCCTTCCGGGCCAGCAGCGCCGCCTCGTACATGCCTTCGGCCAGGGTGGGATGGGCGTGTATGGTCGCGGCAACCTGATCCGCCGTCATGCCGGCGGTCACGGCAAGGGCCGCTTCGGCCACCAGATCGGAGGCGTGCGCGCCGACAATGTGCGCGCCCAGCACGCGGCCGCCGTCCGTCGCGACAACCAGCTTGAAGAAGCCCGGCAGTTCTCCCATTGCCTGCGCCTTGCCCAGCTCGCGCATCTGGAAAACGGCGCAACGCACGTCGATACCCTGTTCCCGGGCCTGCTGCTCGCTCAGGCCGACGCAGCCGACCTCAGGAGAAGTGAACACGCCCGAAGGCACGGCGTCGTAACGCATGGCGCGCGGCTTGCCGCACAGGGTATCCACCACGCACAGCGCTTCGGCCGCCGCCACATGGGCAAGCATCACACGCTGCGGGCCAAGAACGTCGCCCACGGCAAAGACCTGCGGCAGCGAAGTCCGCAGCATGTCGTCCACCTTGATCCAGCCGCGTTCGTCCACGGCCACGCCGGCTTCCTTCAGACCGAGACCTTCCGTCGCGGGGGCGCGGCCCACCGTGACCAGAAGCATGTCGGCCTCCACGGGAACTTCCTTCCGGGGCGTTCCGCCGGAAACAAAGGGCGACGCCGCCAGCACGCCGCGCACCACGCCGTCTTCCACGCGCACGTCGCGGAGCGTGCTTCCCAGTTCGCAGGCGATGCGGCGCTTTTTCATTTCCCGGAGCAGCAGCGAGCTTACGTCGGCGTCCACCGACGGCATGGGCAGCAGGCGTCCCTGCCCTTCCACCACCGTCGTCTGCACGCCGAAGGCGCGATAAATGAACGCCATTTCGCAGCCGATGACGCCGCCGCCCACGATGATCAGCCGCTCGGGCAGCCGATCCAGATTCAGCGCGTCGTCGCTGCTGATAATCCGTTCGTGATCAAAAGGCATGCCGGGCAGCTCCAGCACGCGGGAACCCGCGGCCAGAATCAGCGCGTCGTTTTCCACGACTTCCACGCCGCCCTCGTCAAGGCTTACCTCGACGCGGCGCGCGTCCAGCAGGCGCCCGCGCCCCCGAAGCACGCGCACCTTGTTGCGGGCGCAGGCCTTGGCGAGACCTTCTTCCAGAATCCCGCGAACGCGTTCCTTGCGCGCCAGCACCGCCGCCGGATCAACCTTCGGGGTTCCTTCGCAGCTTATGCCGAACTCCGCCAGCCGCCGCGCCGTTTCCAGCGCGTCCGCGGAGGCGCGCAGGGTCTTGGTGGGAATGCAGCCGGCGTTCAGGCAGGTGCCGCCCAGCCGGGCCGCCTCCACCAGCGTGACCTCCATGCCGGCTTGCGCCGCCGCAAAGGCCGCCGTATAACCGCCGGGTCCGCCGCCGATAATGGTCAAGCGCATCATGCCGCCCCCCTACTCGTCGCCGCAGTCCAGCTCAAGGTTGTAGATCATCTTGATGCCCGGCTCGAGAGAACCGGTCACAAGGCAGCCCTGCTTCATGACCTTTTCCACGCGATCAAAGATGAACTCGTATTCCTGATCCATGCGAACCGTCACATCCAGACGGATGGAGGTCACCCGGCCGCGCCCTTTGTCGTCGACGCCGGTCTCCAGAGTTGCCTTGCCTTCGATCTTGTCATATTTGGCGTTACGGGCATCCAGAGCCTTGTCCAGAGCGGCGCAGTAGCAATACAGCGCGGAAGCCGCCAGCAGCTTCTTGGCCGTGCCCGCCCTCTCGTCGGCGCTCAGCTTCTCCGAGTCGATATGCACGGTTCCCAGAGCGACGGATTCCAGATCAAGATCAATAATGCCGCCCTCGCGCGACAGGGAGACAGTCAGTTCATGAGACATAGGTTCCTCCGCGACGCACGACCTTGCGTGCGCTGAAAAAAAATTTGTATTCTTTCTGCATAAAGAATGCCAGCAGCGCCGCGAACCGAAACGGCGCGCCGTTGCAGGAAATTACGGCCGGACGCCTCCGCGCGGCGTTCGCTCCCCTCTCAAAATGCGACATACATGTCGCGATACGCGACAAATAATGCGGGGTTGATCATGCCACTCGATATCGCTCCCGTCGGTTCCGAACACGACGCGCACGCAACCCTCATGCGCCTGCTGAATCACCTGCCCGGGCTGGCCTACCGTTGCAGAATCAATAATGATTACAGCAAGTCAGTGCTGGAATTCGCCAGCAAGGGCAGCTACGATCTTCTCGGCATGAGCCCTGAAGAACTCGTGCGCGACAACTTCAATACCTTTGAACGCATGACTCTGCCATCGGATCTTCACATGGTGAAAATCCGCATACGCGACAGTATTGTCGCGCATACGCCCTACCAGCTTACCTACCGGCTCGCACTGCCGTCCGGCGCCGCCAAATGGATCTGGGATCAGGGGGAAGCCGTCTATGATCAGAACGGTAACGCCTGCTATCTGGAAGGCATCATCATGGACGTCAGCGAGCAGAAGTTTCAGGAGCTGGCCCTGCAGGAAGAAAACCGCCAGCTCAAGTTCGCGGCCGATCGACTATACGGCCTAGGGCCCATCGTCGGCAAGAGCGACGGCATGCGCCGCGTGTACCGGCGCATGCTGAAAGCCGCCGAAACGGACACGAACGTCATCATCTACGGGGAAACGGGATGCGGCAAGGATCTTGTCGCGCGCACAATCCACGACTACAGCGGCCGCAAGGGAGCCTATATTCCCGTCAACTGCGGCGCCATTCCCGAGTCGCTGCTGGAAAGCGAGTTCTTCGGCCATACCCGGGGGAGCTTTTCGGGGGCCGTCGCCAACAAGGAAGGCTACATCGCGGCGGCGCACAACGGCACCCTGTTTCTGGACGAAATCGGCGAGCTGCCCATGCATCTTCAGGTCAAGCTGCTGCGCGCCATAGAAAACAAGATGTACACGCCCATTGGCGGCAACACGCCCAAGGTTTCCAATTTTCGCCTTGTCGCCGCGACAAATCAGGATCTCGCCCAGCTGGTGCGCGAGAAGAAAACGCGCTCCGATTTCTATTACCGCATCAACGTGCTGACCATCACCCTGCCGCCGCTGCGCGAAAGGGAAGGCGATCTGCCGCTGCTGATCGAGGCCTGGTGCGACCGCAACAAGACGCGCCTGAAAATTCCCCTGCAGGTGCGTCATTATATCGAAAAATACCCCTGGCCGGGCAATGTCCGCGAGCTGCACAACTTTCTTGCCCGCTACGCCGCCTTCGGCGAGGCCGCGCTGGAAGGGCTTGGCGCGCTGACCGGGGAAAGCGCGCCGCCCGCCGACGGTCTTACGCTGGAAGAAGCCACCCTGCAACTGGAAGATCGCATGATTCGCCACGCGCTGGAACAATGCCGCTGGCGCCGCAAGGACGCCGCGGAATATCTCGGCCTCAACCTGCGGACCCTGCAACGCAAGATGAAGCGCCTCGGCATCTGATCGCCGGCCAGAAACGCGCGTCGCCCCTCCGGGGCCGCTCGCGACAGGCGGGAGCGACTCCGAAGGGGCGACGGAAACCGGCGGCGGCTTCGTTACGAGCCGATCCGCGCGCTCTTTCCTTCCGCCGGAGCGGCGGCGTCTTCAAGAGACGGAACGTGATGCCGCAACAGGTAGACGCCCTGCTGCGACAGGATGCGGAACCAGCAGCCGACCAGCAGCAGCACGGGCAGCACCATCAGCGCGCCGGAGAAGTTGCCGAACATCTTGGCGACGCCAAGGCCGCCCATGGAAAGCAGACCGAGGGCGAGCACGCACTGCGCCACGCACCAGAACGTCCGGTGCACGCGATGCGGTTCCGCGTCGGGCGAAATACGCAGGGTCGCGGTGGTGGCCACGACGTAGGAACCGGCGTTGACCGTGGTCGCCAGGAAGATGGTGGACAGGATGCAGTAGACAATCAGCACCATCTGCTTGAGGGGCAGCGTGGAGAGAACCGCGATCATGGCGGCGGCGCCGCCCTGGTTCTTGAGGATGGACACGGCGTCAAGAATGCCGCTGTGCTGCACGTAGAGGGCGTAGGAGCCGAAGATGCCGTGCATCAGACAGCCTCCGGCCACGGTGCCCGCCATGCCCCAGGCAATGATCTCGCGCACGGTGCGGCCGCGGGAGATACGGGCGATGAACAGGCCCATGAAGGGACCGAAGCCAGCCCAGAAGAGGGCGTAGAAAATGGTCCAGTCGCGCGGGAAGGTGCCCCCGGCCCAGGGGTCCGTCCAGAAGACCATATTGGGATAATTGCCCAGCAGCTTGCCGAAGGCGTTGGTGAAGATGTTGAACAGGGTCACGCTCGGCCCGCAGAGGAAGCAGTAGGCCGCAAGGAACAGCGCGATGATCACGTTGACGTCGCTCAGCCACTTGATGCCGCGATCCAGGCCCTTGTACACGGTCACGGCGGAAATCAGGCCGCTGAAGACCAGAATGTAAATCTGGGTGGAAAGAGACGGGCTGACGCCGAAGACGGCGGCGAGGGCTTCCGCCACCGTGGGCAGGGAAAGGCACATGGTGACGGCCGTGCAGAACATGAGGCCGAGAATGAAGAAAACGTCAAGGCAGCGGCCGAAAAGCCCGCGGGCAAGGCGCGGCCCGATGATGATTTCCGAGGCCATGCTCACGCGCAGGAAGGGCTCCTTCTTGATGTAAAACATGTAGGCGATGGGCAGGGCCGTAATCAGATAGGTGCACCAGGCGTTGGGGCCCCAGTGCAGCAGCAGATAGGCAAGCGACCAGTCGTAGGCCTGCACGCTCATGGGGTCGGCGTTCTGCGGCGGAATCATGATGTCCCACAGGGGTTCGGTAATGGCCCAGAACATGATGGCCCCGCCCACGCCGGAACAGAAAATCATGGCAACCCAGGAAGAAAGGCGAAACTGCGGCTTTTCGTCGGGTTCGCCAAACTTGATGTCGCCGTAACGGCTGACGGCAAAATAGACGCACAGGGCGATGAGGCCGACGGTGATCCAGAGATAGAGCGTCCCGAAGTCCCGCGCGAACGGCACGTAGATGGCCGTCAGGATGTCTTCCGTCCATCGGGGGGCAACGACCGCGGGCAGGCTGATAAGCAGCACGACCAGCAATCCGGGAATGAATACGCCCATATCCGGCCTCAGGTCGTCCTGACGCGGGCCTGCTCCTGTTTGCGATTGTACGTCTTTCATAAGCTCTCCTGCATGAGGTGATGGTCTATGTATCAATCCTTAATGCAGTCATTGTGCCAAAAATCACCTTATTGATTTTATTGATTTTTTTTCGACAAAAAATGCCAGTCGTCTATATGACGACATTTTTGTCGCAAAAAGTGCCAAAATGGTCTATCCATGTTTTTACATTTTATTTCAATATATTAACTATACAGCGGCTCAAATCGCGACAACAATGTCGCAACGCGGCATGAAAAAACTAAGGAAAAGTGGAACGAAAGCGCGAAAAATCTCTTCAAATCACCACAACCCACTGTTTTAAAAATAATTTTCACACGTGGCACACATCTTGGAATACAGCGGGGCAAACAACCTGCGTGCACCGCACGCCCCAAGGAGACGTCACATGGCTGCGAAAGCGAAAAGAGCTGCCCTTATCGGCTTTGACTGTCTGATTCCCAAACGTCTGGAAGCCATGCTGGCCCAGGGCGGGCTGGACAACTTCCGCCGCTTCATGGCTGAAGGCAGCTTTATTCCCGAAGGCTACAACCTGCCTACCGTAACCCCGCCGTCGTGGGCCACCATCTGCACGGGCGCCTACCCCCGCACCCACGGCGTGGAAGACTACTACTACTATCATGAAGGCCGCTGCCTTGATTACAAGGAAACCTCGCAGGCCTTCGGTTCCGATATTCTCACCGCCCAGACCATCTGGGACGCCTGGGACAAGACCGGCAAGAAGTGCATCGTCGTCAACTATCCCATGTCCTGGCCGTCGCACATGAAGAACGGCGTCATGATCATGGGCGAAGGCCTGAGCCCCGCCGAAACGCGCTGGCCCCTGCACGGCAACGAGCACAAGGAATTTCTCGCTTCCGAAAGCGTGATCTCCACCGAATTCTACCCCATGGGCGTTCAGGGTTCCTTCGACGACGCCAAGGGCTGGAAGAACCTCCCCGAGGGCGAAGAGCATCTTGAAATGACCGTCAAGATGCACTTCAAGGAATCCATCGAACCGCTGGAAGATCAGACCTGGTACTGCCTCGCCTGGGAAAGCGGCGACGACGGCATCGACACGGTGGCCCTGTGCCCCGAAAAGGACTACTCCAAGGCCTTCTTCACCATCCGCAAGGGCCAGTGGAGCGATCCCGTCCAGCATGATTTCACCATCAAGGCCGACGGCCGCACGGAAAAGGGCGTGTTCCGCTGCAAGCTGATGCAGCTTTCCGACGATGCGGAAGAATTCAAGCTCTACGTGTCCGGCATCGCGGGCCGCTGCGGCTTCATCGCCCCCGCCTCCGCCGCCGATCAGATCGACTTCTCCAAGGACATCACGGCCAACGACATCGGCCTTGTCGCCTACCTGCACGGCATCATCGACACGGACACGGTCTGCGAGCTCGTGGAATTCCATAGCTCCTGGCTCTGGAACACCGTCGAAAGCCTGCTCAAGGCCAACCCCGACTGGGATCTGTTCTACATGCACTCGCATCCCATCGACTGGTTCTATCACGGCTGGCTGAGCGAACTGGACAGCAAGGACGACGCCGTGCGCGCCCGCGCCGAAAAGATGGAGCGCCACATTTACGAGGTGGAAGACCGTCTTCTGGGCCGCCTGATGGACATCATGGGCGACACCACGGCCATGTGCGTGTGCTCCGACCACGGCGCGACGCCCATGGGCCCCATCCTGAACACGGCCCACGCCCTGAAGGAAGCCGGCCTCTGCTCCTACGAGCCCAAGAAGTCCGAAAACTTCTGGGATATCTACGAAGAAAGCGAAGGCTTCAACTACGTGCTGGACGTGAGCAAGTCCAAGGCCGTGCCGCAGCGCTACATGTTTGTCTACGTCAACCTCAAGGGCAAGTATCCCGGCGGCATCGTTGAGCCCGAAGATTACGAAACCGTGCGCGACGAGATCATCAACGCCCTGCTGGACTACCGCCATCCCGAAACGGGCGAACGCCCGGTGCTGCTGGCCGTCCGCAAGGAAGACGCCCAGGTCTTCGGCATGGGCGGCGCGCAGGCCGGCGACGTCGTCTACGTGCTCAAGCCCGAATACATGGCGGAACACGGCTACGGCCTGCCCACCGGCGAATCCGGCTGCGGCAGCCTGAAGAACCTGCTCATGTTCCGCGGTCCCAACATCAAAAAGGGCTATCGCTATCCCCGTCCCCGCTGGCTGGCCGACATCGTGCCCACGCTCTGCTACATGACCGGCAATCCTATTCCCGCAGACGCGGAAGGCGCTCCCATCTACCAGATCATGGAAGATCCGAACCTCGTCAAGTAACTCTCCGGTTCCGGAGGTCTCACCTTCGGAACCGTACATGCACACCGCTTACAACATACTATCCATTGAAGGAATACCGACATGGCTGAAAAGAAAGCTGTTCTCGTTCTCAATTCTTCCGCGGACGC
>CALUWU010000010.1 GCA_944324555.1 uncultured Desulfovibrio sp. | reverse complement strand
GTGTCCTTTTATTTTCAGGATGGGGGGGAAGGGAAACCCCTCTGCTAGCGCGAGAGGGGTTCCCCTTCCCCCCAAGCCCCCCATCCCTTCCCCGGCGCGCTTTTTCAGAGGCGCGCGGGCGTATGCGGCAAGCATTTACCAGGGAGCATGCGTAGTTGATGCAGGATATCTGGAGCATTTGTAGTTTGAAACGTTTTCACGACCTCTCGTTTCGCGGAAAAAGCGCGGTTTTTCCGCTTGCGTTTGGCCGGGCGGGCGCAGCGCCGTCATCTCGCGCTTTGCCTTTCCCGAACGTTGAGCGTTACGGGAACGTCAAAATCTTTCCCGGCGGCCGCCGTCTCCCGGAAGCGCGAACGAGAAGCGCCGCGAGAGAGCCGGGCGTTTTCGGGCGGTATCGGAGATATAAAAAAGCCCGTATCGCCGGAGGACGGCGAGACGGGGAAAGAATTTGGGGCAACCGGTCTTTTTGTCTGCCTGAAGAAAGCGCGCCGGGGAATATAGAATATTTCGTATGATACAAAAAATATCCATCTTTACCCGTTAGAGCGTTTCACCTTTGAAAAAGGTGAAACGCGAGCGCGCGGGTTTTGGGGAGGCTGGGGGAGTTTGAGGGGGAAGGAACCCCTTTTTGCCGCAAGCAAAAGGGGTTCCTTCCCCCTCAAGAAAGCCGTGAGGACTACTGATTCTGGTGGTTGCTGTCCTCGTTCTTGTCGTCCTTGCCGGCGCGCAAGGCAAGATAGAGGGGCGTCGCGGTGGCGCGGCCGGAAAAGATTTCTTCCGGCGAGGCGTCCAGCGCCAGCGGCAGAACCTCGTCCACATGATCCACAAAGATGATTTCGAGATCGCGCAGCACCTCGTCCGGCACTTCCTTGAGGTCCTTCTCGTTGTCGTGCGGCATGATGATGCGCTTCATGCCGCTGCGGCGCGCGGCCAGCAGCTTCTCGCGCAGGCCGCCGATGGGCAGAACGCGCCCGCGCAGGGATATTTCCCCGGTCATGGCCACGTCGTTGCGGACGGGAATGCCAAGCAGGGCCGACGTGATGGACGTTGCCAGCGTGATGCCCGCGGAGGGGCCGTCCTTGGGCGTCGCGCCGGACGGCACGTGCACATGGATATCGACCTTGCGGTAGAAACGGGGATCAAGACCGAAGACGTCCGCGCGCGAGCGCACATAGGAAAGGGCCGCCTTGGCCGATTCCGTCATGACTTCGCCGAGCTGCCCGGTCGTGACCACATGCCCGGAACCGGACATGAGACTGGTTTCCACAAGCAGAATCTCGCCGCCGCGCTGATTGTAGGCCATGCCGGCGCAGACGCCCACCTGCGGTTCGCTTTCGCGCTCCTCATGCCGGTATTTCTTGATGCCGAGCATGGACGAGAGGCTCTGACAGGTGACGTTGATGCACTTGTCGAGGTCGTCGTCCTCCACCAGCTTGATGGCCGTCTTGCGGCAAAGAGCGCCTATTTCCCGTTCCAGATTGCGGACGCCCGCCTCGCGGGTATAGGATCGGATGATATCCAGCAGGGCGTTTTCAGAAAGTCGGATATTTTCGGGCTTGAGACCGTGGGCCTCGATCTGACGCGGCAACAGGAAGTTGCGGGCGATATGGCGCTTTTCCGTCTCCAGATAGCTGTTCAGCTCGATAATTTCCATGCGGTCCAGCAGGGGCATGGGAATGCTGTGGAGCGAATTGGCGGTGGTGATGAAGAAAATCTTCGAGAGATCATACTCGATATCGAGATAATGATCCATGAAGGTGTCGTTCTGCTCCGGATCAAGCACCTCAAGCAATGCCGACGCGGGGTCGCCCCTGTAGTCGGCCGTCATCTTGTCGATCTCGTCAAGGCAGAACAACGGATTGTTGTACTTGACGCGCTTGAGGGACTGAATGATCTTTCCGGGCAGCGCGCCCACATAGGTGCGCCGATGCCCCCGGATTTCCGCCTCGTCGCGCACGCCGCCGAGGGAAAGGCGCACGAATTCGCGGCCGGTGGCCTTGGCGACGGACTTCGCAAGCGAGGTCTTGCCCACGCCGGGAGGGCCGACAAAGCAGAGAATGGGCCCCTTGAGCCCCTTGGAGAGCTTCTGCACGGCAAGATATTCGAGAATGCGCTCCTTGGGCTTTTCAAGGCCGTAATGATCGCCGTCCAGCACCTGCCGGGCCGTGTCGATATTGATGTCGATTTCCTTGAGTTCGTTCCAGGGAAGATCAAGGAACCAGTCCACATAATTGCGCACCACGGTATATTCCGCGGCCGACGGCGGCATGGTGCGCAGCTTCTTCACTTCGGAAAGGGCCTTTTCGCGCGCCTCTTCGGGCATGTTGAGCGCCTGAAGCTTCTGCTCCAGTTCGTCCACTTCCGCCTGCGGATCGTCGTCGCGCCCCATTTCCTTGTTGATGGCCTTGATCTGCTCGGTCAGATAGTACTCGCGCTGATTGCGCTCCATCTGCTGCCGGACGCGGGTCTTGATGCGCTTTTCCACCGAGGCCAGCGAAACCTCGCCCTGCAGCAGCTCGAAGACCAGTTCCAGACGTTCGGAAACGTCGGACATTTCCAGCGCCTGCTGTTTTTTGACGTAGTCCACCTTCAGATGCGGCAGGACGGCGTCCGCCAGCGCGCCGGGATCTTCCAGGGCCTGCATGGAGAGCATGGCGTCCTGAGAAATCTTCTTGTTGATCTTGCCGTACTCTTCCAGCGCCTCATGCACGGCGCGCACCAGCGCGGGGCGCTCCTCGGGGCGGCCCTCATGCTGCTCCATGTCCTCGACGCCGGCCATGAGACAGGCGGGCCCGTCTTCCAGCGAGGTCCAGCGGGCGCGGCGCACCCCTTCGAACAGGACCTTGATGGTGCCGTCCGGCAGGCGCAGCACCTGAAGGACGCGGCAGACCACGCCCACGGGGAAGAGCTGTTCGGGAGTGGGCTTTTCCAGCTCCGGCTCCCGCTGGGTCACAAGATAGATCTGCTTGCCGACGCAGGCCTGCGCCGCTTCGATGGCCTTCATGGAGGCCTCCCGGCCCACGAAGAGCGGCATGATGGAACGCGGGAACATGACCACTTCCCGCAGGGGCATGACCGGTATAAGGGAAGTGTTGGCGATATCCGGCATAATTATCCTCAAAGGGACGGGGGGGCCCGTCGTATCGTTTGAAAGAGGGGAAGGAACCCTTCCCTTGCGGGAACGGCCTCCTCCCCCTCCTGAAGGTCGCGCGGCGGAGCGGATCGCGGTTGACAGGAGGCGACTAGGACGCCTGTTCTTCCTGTCCGGCCTCCGTGCCGTCGTCGTACAGCAGCACGGGTTCCTTGCCCTTTTCAATGACGGCCTGATTGATCAGGCATTCGCGCACGTTGGGCATGGACGGCAGCTTGTACATGATGTCAAGCATGGTGCGCTCCATGACGTTACGCAGGCCGCGCGCGCCGGTCTTGCGTTCGATGGCCCGCGCGGCGATGGCCTTGAGGGCGTCGGCCGTAAAGCGCAGCTGCACCTGCTCCAGCTCGAACAGCTTCTGATACTGACGCACAAGAGCGTTCTTGGGTTCGGTCAGGATGCGCACGAGATCGGGCTCGTCCAGATCGTCCACATGGGTAATGATCGGGATGCGGCCCACGAATTCGGGAATCAGACCGAACTTGACAAGATCCTGCGGATGAATCTTTTCCAGCAGCTCGGCGAGCGTCATTTCCTTGGCCGAACGCACCTTGGCGCCAAAGCCCATGCTGCCGCCGCTCATGCGGGATTCGACAATCTTGTCGAGTCCCACGAAGGCGCCGCCCACGATGAACAGGATATTGGACGTGTTCATGCGGATGAATTCCTGCTGGGGGTGCTTGCGGCCGCCCTTGGGAGGAATGTTGGCTTCGGTGCCTTCGATGATCTTGAGCAGGGCCTGCTGCACGCCCTCGCCGGAAACGTCGCGCGTGATGGAGGGGCCGTCGCTCTTGCGGGAAATCTTGTCTATTTCGTCAATGTAGATAATACCCTTGCTGGCGGCTTCGATATCGTAATCCGCGTTCTGCAGCAGCTGCACAAGGATATTTTCCACGTCTTCGCCGACGTAGCCGGCTTCCGTCAGGGTTGTGGCGTCGGCGATGGCGAAGGGCACCTTGAGCACCCTGGCCAGGGTCTTTGCCAGCAGCGTCTTGCCGCTGCCCGAGGGGCCGACCAGCAGGATATTGCTTTTTTCAAGCTCCACGTCGTCGCCGAGCGCGTCGGCGTAGAAAACGCGCTTGTAATGATTGTGGACGGCCACGGAAAGGATCTTCTTCGCCTCGTTCTGGCCGATGACGTACTCGTCGAGCTTTTCCTTGATTTCCTGCGGCGCC
This sequence comes from uncultured Desulfovibrio sp., assembly GCA_944324555.1. GTDB lineage: Bacteria > Desulfobacterota > Desulfovibrionia > Desulfovibrionales > Desulfovibrionaceae > Desulfovibrio. The sequence continues at coordinate 13,125 of CALUWU010000010.1, read as the reverse complement.
AGCAGCCTCTCGGGGCTGCCGGGGCTTTCCAGCTGATCGCGGGCAATGATTTCGTTGCAGGCCTTGATGCAGACGTCGCAGATGCAGGCGTTGTCCTGCACGATGAGGTTGCGAACCTCCCGCTCGCTGCGTCCGCAGAAGGAACAGCGCAGAGGGGCTTGCGTAGCGTTCTCTTTCGGCATGATTTAGCTCTTTTCCGCAAGATCGCGGCGCGAAACCAGCACGCGGTCGATGATGCCGCAGGCTCTGGCTTCTTCGGGGGTTAGGAAGTTGTCGCGCTCCGTGGCCTTCACCACGTCTTCATAACTCATCCCCGTATTTTCGGAAAGAATGGTATTGAGGCGCTCTTTCAGGCGCAGCACCTCGCGCGCGTGAATGTCGATATCCGTCGCCTGACCGTGGAAGCCGCCCGAAGGCTGATGAATCATGATCTGGCTGTTGGGCAGGGCGAAGCGCATGCCCGGCTCGCCGGCCGCGAGCAGGAAGGCGCCCATGCTGGCGGCGCGCCCCATGCACACGGTCGTGACGGGGGCGGTTATATAGCGCATGGTATCGTAAATGGCCAGTCCCGCCGTGACGGAGCCTCCGGGAGAATTGATGTACAGGCTGATTTCCTTTTCCGGGTCCTGAGATTCCAGAAAAAGCAGCTGCGCGCAAATGAGCGAGGCCACGGTATCGTTGACCTCGGTGCCGAGCAGCACGATACGATCCTTGAGCAGCCGGGAATAAATGTCATAGGACCGTTCGGCCCGGCCTGTGGTTTCGACGACGATAGGGACAAGGGACATACGAACGTCACTCCTTGCGTAAGAAACGCCGAAGACGGAATGCTCACGGCGAGCATGCGGGGCCGCTCTGCGGAACCGCTCGATCCGTAGCCCGTCGAGCTGCGGGAAAATATAAGCATTGCTTGAAAAAGGCGCAAGCCGTTTGCCGCGCCCCGGCGGCGGTACGCCGTAAAAAAACCTCCGGCAGAGGACGCGCGCGCCCTGCGGCGCGGCGCGTCCTCTGCCGGAGTTGTGAAAACGGAGGAAGCTAGTCCTTCTTTTCTTCGCTGTCGGCGGGCTTGGGGTCCACTTCCGTCACCTTGGCGCGGGCATAGACGGCGTCCATGGCCTTGTCGGCCAGCATGCGGTCGCGCAGGGTGAAGATCATGCCGGAGCGCTCATAGGCCTCGCGGGTCTGCTTGAAGTCTTCGCCGCTCCGCAGGCAAAGCTGATAGAGCTGCATGTTGACTTCCTGTTCGCTGACCTGAAGCTTTTCCTTCCGGGCGATGGCGAGCAGCAGCACCTGGCTGCGGGTGATTTCCTCGGCCTGGGGCATGACTTCCTTGCGAAGTTCCTCTTCGCTCTTGCCAAGGGCCTCAAGGCTCTTGCCCTGACGCTCCATGCGGACGCGCAGGTCGGCCAGCAGGCTGCGAACCTGCACTTCCAGCAGGCTTTCAGGCAGGGGGAAGTCCACCAGCTTGAGCATCTGGTCGAGCATCTTCTTTTCGGCCGCGCCCTTGTTCAGGTTCTCGCGGCTCTTGCGATAGCTTTCGGCGATGCCTTCGCGCAGCTTCTCAAGGCTTTCCGCGCCCACCAGCTTGGCCAGATCGTCGTTGAGTTCGGGCTCCTGACGGGCCTTGATGGCGTGCACCTTGACCTTCATGGTCAGGGTCTTTCCGGCCAGCTCCCGCGCGAGGAAGTCTTCGGGGAAGGAAATTTCGCCCTCGCCCTCGCAGTTGAGCTTGACGGTCTTGACGAGCTTTTCAAAGTCTTCCAGCGCCTGATGTTCGCCCAGGGCCAGATCGAAACCGGAAGCGCCGAGGCCTTCCACGGGCTTGCCGTCCTCATAGGCCGTGAAGTCGATATTGGCCACCTGACCGTCCACGGCCGGACCGTCGCCGTCCACGGGGATCAGCTTGGCGTGATCGCGGCGGATGCGGCCGAGGACTTCCTCCACCTCCTCATCCTTGACCACGACCTTTTCCTGCTCCACTTCCAGCCCCTCGTACGGGGGCAGATCGAAGACGGGCAGGATTTCGAATTCCATGCTGTAGGTGAAGGGCCGCCCCTTTTCAAAGGGGCTCTCGTCGGACATGTTCAGCCCGGAAACGGGCGTCACGTCCAGCTTCTGCATCACGTCGTTGATATGCACGTTGATGAGGTCCTGCCGGGCTTCGCCGTAAATCTGCTCGCGAAAGCGCTTCTCGATCACCGACGCGGGGGCCTTGCCCTTGCGGAAACCGTCCAGCTGCACGGACGTCTTGTACAGGGCCACGGCGCCCATGACGGCGGCCTCGACTTCCTTGGGATCGGTGGTGATGTGTACCTTTTTCTTCACCGGGGAAATGTCTTCAACAGTGTATTCCACAGAAGCGCTCCTTCAGCGTATTTCTCGGCGGACGGTGCCGCTTGGATGCGAATTACCGCGATATCCGGGAAAGGATACCGCTCATTTTCGATACGAACCCTTTTCCCTACATCGAATGGAATTTTCTTTCAAGCCCGCAAAAACGCCGCCCGCGCGCGTCGCGCGCACGGGGACGGATCTTCGGGAAAGGAAGGAAAGAGGGGAAAGGCGATCAGAAGCCGACCATGAAATGCATGCCGAAGCCCACGGCGGAATCGGGGCTGTTGGGGTCCTTGGCAAGCGCCTTGTCGTTGCCGTCCTTGAGAATGACCTCCGGTCCGACGCTGACGGACGCGTCGTTCGTTCCGGCCCGGGCCTGCGCCCGCACGATATGCCGCTGATGCAGGGAAAAGGTCTCGCCCGCCTGCCGTATCTTGCGCGGGGTTTCCGGCTGCCAGGTTGTGATGTCGCGTTCCCAGCTCAGATAGATGCCGGAATTTTCAGAGGCGGCGCCGGTCTTGCCGGCGTTCTCCCCTCCCTTTTCTTCCCGCCGCGTCGCGGCGGCCGGCTTCGACGCGCGGGCGGCGCGCGCCACGGCCTTGTGCTGCAGTTCCGCGCCGCTGATGCCCTGCCGCCAGCGCTTCGCCTGAGCGCCGTCGGCCTCGAACGACCACGCGGCGGCGCCCCCCGCGGGAGGTTTCGGCGGCGGCGCCTGTCGCCGGAGAGCGGGCTTGTCCGCCGGCCGCGCGGCGCAGGGAACGGGAGCGACGCCCGCCGACGGCGCCATCAGGAGGAGCAGCAGACCTGTCGCCGGAAGCGCCAGCGCGCGCCTGCTCCAGAATTGCCGTACAAAATCCATCCATTTCATGAGAAGGATAGTAGCCGCTCGAAGGACGACTGTAAAGGCATTACAGCCCGGGAAGAAGAAACGACGACGGCCCTGCAAGCAAAAAAACAAACAAAAATTCGTCCGGCGCGGCGCGCGGCGGTCCCCTGCGTCGCGCCGCGCCTGCATCTAAATTTTATCTATATCATCTCTAATAACAGCCCATAACACCGCTACAACAGAGACTTTAAATTTATTGTATAGAAACTACAGAGTAACAATAGAATTTTTCTTCAGCGCGACAGGCGGCGCGCGAAACGCGCTCCGGCAACGAAAAAAGGGCGTCCCGTTCCAGAGTCTGGAACGGGACGCCCGCGTTTCGCGCAATCCCCTTACGGGAGGCTCTTAGAGCATTTCAAACCATACGGCCTGTCGTTTCGCGGAAAACACGCGGTTTTTCCGCTCACTTTGGGTCGGGCGGCGCGGCGCCGCCGCCTCGCGTTTCGCCTTTTTCAAGGGCAAAATGCCCTATTTGGCGGGAGTTCTGGACCCTGCGTCGCGCTGGGCCTGCTTGAGTTCCTCCACGCCGCCGAACACGCCCGGTCTGGCGTCGGGGTCCTGCCAGCCGCCGCCGAGCGCCATGCACACGCTCACGACGGCGTTGAGACGATCGCGCAGGGCGGTGGCGTACTCCAGTTCCGCGCTGAACAACTGCCGTTCGGCGTCCAGCACCGTCAGGTAGTCGGTATAGCCGTTGTCGTACTGCAGGCGGGCAATTTCCACAGCCCGCCGCAGGCTCTTCACCTGCTCCAGCTGACTCCGCACGATGGTGTTGGCTTCGCGCTGGCTCGTGAGGCTGGTACGCAGATCCTGGAAGGCCGTCTGCACGGACTTGCGATAGGTCGCGATTGCCGCCTCCTTCTGCGCCTCGGCGTCCTTGACGTTATACCAGGTGCGCCCGAAATCCAGCAGCGGCAGGCTGCCGGAAACGCCGTAGCTCCAGGCGCCGGCGGGGCCGGAAAAGAGCTTGTAGGCTTCGGAGCTCAGGGTCCCCAGCGTTCCCGTAAGCGAAATGGAGGGGAAGAATTCCGCGCGGGCCACGCCGATATTGGCGTTATACGCCATGATCAGGAATTCCGCGGCGCGCACGTCGGGGCGGCGCATGAGCAGCTCGGACGGCAGCCCCGCGGGCAGCACCGGCGGCGCGGGCAAGTCTTCGATGCGGGCGCCGCGCGGCATGGCCGCGGAGATGATTTCCCTCGGGCTGCGCCCGATGAGAACGGCAAGCGCGGCTTCGGCCTGATCCACGGCGACCGCGCTGGTGTGCATCTGGGCGCGGGCCGTTTCCACTTCCGCGCGGGCGCGCTGCCAGTCAAGCTCGGTGATGTCGCCCTGCTGATAGCGGCTGGTGTAGATATCAAACGACGATTCGCGGCTCTTCAGCGTCCGGCGGGCCGTGGCGTACTGCGAATCCAGCGCTAGCAGGGAGAAATACGCCTTGGCGGTTTCGCCCGCAACGGTCAGGCGCAGGGCCTCGTGCCCCAGAACCGTATTCATGAGCACGTCGGTCTGCATGCTGCGGATATTCCGCAGCTTGCCCCAGAGATCCAGCTCCCAGCTTGCGCTGGCCTGCATCTGATAGTTCAGGTAGGAGCGGGACATCCCCCTGGCGGCAAAGGAACCGGTATTGGCCGTCGCCTCGGAAGCGCCTTCCGAACCGGCGCCGCCGGAACCGCTGACGAGAGGCGCCAGACCGGCCGTCGCCACGCCCATCTGGGCGGCCGCGGAATCAATGTCCGCCAGCGACTTCGCCAGATCCTGATTCTTTTGCAGCGCCTGCTCCACAAGCGCCGTCAGCACGGGGTCGTTAAACCGTTTCCACCAGTCGGTATGCAGGGGCACGGAGCCGAGGTCCACCTTGCGCCACTGCGCGGGCATGTCCATCTCGGGCCGCTCGTAGGTCGGCGCAAGAGAGCATGCCCCCAGCAGAAGGCACAGGGCGACGGTCAGCGCCGCGCCGCGCAGACCGGCGGTCCCGCTCGCGGTCGTCAGCCTCATATGTAGTCCTCCTCGTCGTCAAACCGGCGCTTGCCCTCGTTGGGGTCGCGCTTGCCTTGCAGCTTCAGGGAAATCGTCATGATGATACGGAAGAAGTACGGCACAAACAAGGTTGCGATGCAGGTCGCGGCCAGCATGCCGCCCACAACGGCGGTGCCGATGGCGTGACGGCTGTTGGCGCCGGCGCCGGCGCTGATGGCCAGCGGCACGCAACCGAGAATGAAGGCCAGCGAGGTCATGACGATGGGACGGAAGCGCAGACGCGCCGCATGCATGGCGGCGACGTCGAGACTGCGCCCGCCGCGCCAGGCTTCGACCGCGAATTCGACAATCAGAATGGCGTTCTTTGCGGCCAGACCCACAAGGGTCACGAGCGCGACCTGAAAGTAGACGTCGTTGGACAGGCCGCGTCCCCAGGTGGCCAGCAGCGCGCCGAACACGCCGAAGGGCACGGCCGTGAGCACGGCCAGCGGCAGAGACCAGCTTTCATACTGCGCCGCAAGGATCAGGAAGACCATGACCAGGGCAAGCACGAAAATGATGGTCGTATCGGCGCTGGCCAGCTTTTCCTGCAGGGCGGAACCGACCCAGCCGAGGCTGTAGTCGGCGTCCAGCACCGCGGCGGCGGCCTTTTCCATTTCTTCCAGCGCCTGACCGGAAGAATAGCCCGCCGCGGGCGAGCCCATGATATGCGCCGCGGGGAAGACGTTGTACCGTTCCACGGTCTGCGGGGCGGTGCGGCGTTCCAGGGTCATGAGCGCCGCCAGCGGCACCATTTCGCCCTTGGAACTGCGGACAAAGACGTCGTTGAGGGATTCCACATTCTGACGATAGTCCATTTCCGACTGGAGCCGGACCTGGAAGGTTCGTCCGAGGTAGTTGAAGTCGTTAACATAATAAGAACCGAACGTGCCGCTCATGGCCGTGAAGACGTCGCTGATGGCGATGCCCATGTCCTTGCAGCGCTCGCGATCAAGATTGGCGTAGAGCTGGGGCGAGCCCGTCGAGAAGAGGCTGCGGACGGAGCCGATGGCGGGATACTTGGGATTGCCCTGAGCGTCCCGGCTGGTCGCCTCGGCGACCACCTTGTTGCCCACCTCTTCCAGATCCTGCATGGTGCCGTTGCCGCGCTGCTGAATATAGCCTTCAAAGCCGCCGGTCGTGCTCATGCCGCTGATGGGCGGCGGCGTGAAGCCGAGAGTAACGGCCTCGGGCTGCATCATGGTCAGGGCCATGGCCTTGCCCAGCAGGGCGTCGGGCGACTGCGACGGGAGAGGCCGCTGGCTCCAGGGCTTGAGCGAGGCGAAGAAGGTGGCGTAATTGCTCTTGACCGACATGGACGTAATGTCGATGCCGTTGATGGTCATGACGGCGTCAATGGAAGGATCGTCCTTCAGATGATCCACCAGCATGCGGGAAACGCTTTCCGTACGATTACGGGACGCGCCGTCGTCCAGAATGGCCATGCCGAGGAAGTAGCCCTGATCCTCGTTGGGCACGAGCGCGCCCGGCACGATCTTGAACAGATAGCCCGTGCCGCCCAGCATGAGGAGGAACAGCATCAGGGAAATCAGCCCGTGATCCTTGATGAAGCGCACTGTGCGCACATAGCGGTGCGTTGTCTTGCCGAACAGGTAGTTGAAGAACACAAAGGGCTTGGCCGGCTGGTAATTGTGGCTGTGCGGCTTGAGCAGCAGGGCGCAGAGCGCCGGCGTCAGCGTCAGGGCCACGATGCCGGACAGCACGACCGACACCGAAATGGTGATGGCGAACTGCTTGTACATCTGACCGGCCAGACCGCCCATGAAGGAGACGGGAATAAACACGGCGCACAGCACCAGCACGATGGCGATAACAGGCCCCGTCACTTCGTTCATGGCCTTGGCCGTGGCTTCCTTGGGCGGCAGATGCTCCGAGGACATGATGCGCTCGACGTTTTCGAGCACGACGATGGCGTCGTCCACCACGATGCCGATGGCCAGCACCATGCCGAACAGGGTCAGGGTATTGATGGTGTAGCCCAGCGCGTACATGCCCGCGAAGGTGCCGATGATGGACACCGGCACGGCGATGCAGGGAATGAGCGTGGCCCGCCAGCTTTGCAGGAAGACGTACACCACGATGAACACGAGGATCATGGCTTCCACGAGGGTATGGATAACCTCGTTGATGGACTCCATGACGAAGTCGTTGGTATCAACCACGATCTTGTAGGCCACGCCCTCGGGGAAGTCTTTGGCCAGCTCTTCCAGACGCGCCTTGACGCGGTCCCCGGTGGCGATGGCGTTGGCGCCCGGCAGCAGATACACGGCGCCCATGCGGGAACGCATGCCGTTCATTTCAGAACTGACGCTGTAATCTTCGCCGCCCAGCTCGATGCGGGCCACGTCCTTGAGGCGCAGCATGGCGCTGTCCGGCCCGTTGCGAATGATGATTTCTCCGAATTCCTCGGGAGAGGAAAAACGGCCCTGCGTGTCAATCTGCCACGTCAGTTTCGTGGTATTGGGAGCGGGCGCGTCGCCCAGGCGTCCGGGCGCGAACTGGCTGTTCTGTTCGGCCACGGCCGAGGCCACTTCGCTTACGGTCACGCCGTACTTGGCCAGCTTGTCGGGCAGCAGCCAGACGCGCATGGCGTAGTCCATGCTGCCGAAGATGGAGCAGTCGCCCACGCCCTCGATACGCTTGAGTTCGTCCACGACGTTGACCTGCATGTAGTTGTGCAGGAACACTTCATCGTAACGGCCGTCGGGCGAATAAAGGCCGAAGACCTGCAGCATGGACGGCGAGCGCTTGACCACGCTCACGCCCATCTGGCGGACGGTATCCGGCAGCTGGGTCTGGGCCAGGTTAACCTTGTTGTTGACGTTGACCAGCGCCATGTTGGGGTCCGTGCCCAGAGAAAAGGTCACGGTAATGGAACCGGAGCCCGAACCGGACGACGCCGTGGACGTCATGTAGAGCATGTTTTCCACGCCGTTGATGTTCACTTCCAGAGGCGCGAGCACCGTCGAGGCGATGGTTTCCGCCGACGCGCCGGGGTAGGAGGCCTGCACGTTGACCGTGGGCGGCACCAGTTCGGGATACTGGGCAATGGGCAGGGCCTTCATGGCCAGAGCCCCCACCAGCGTAATCAGGATGGATATGACCGCCGACAAGACGGGGCGGCGGAGGAAGAAGTTCGGTTTTGTGGATGCGGCCATGGGCTATCCTCATTTCTGCGCGGGCTTTTCATCCCCGGACCTGGAAGGCAGCTCGCTCACCTTGGCGCCGGGTCGGGCCTTGATCAGGCCGGTGGTGACGATGCGCTCGCCGTCCTTGAGACCCTCGTCCACGAGATACATGTCGCCGATGCTGTCGCTCACCTTGACGGCGCGCGGCGCGACGACGTTCTTGGAATCCACCACCATGACGAACGAGCCCTTCTGGGTAATCATGACGGCGGTCTGGGGAATGAGTATGGCGTTGGTCAGCACGTCGCCGTCCATATAGATACGGACGTACTGGCCGGGCATGATCTCGTTTCTGCTGTTGGCGAAGCTGGCGCGCGCCTTGATGACGCCGGTATCGGCCTGCACCTGGCTGTCGATGAAATTCACCTCGCCCGAGCCTTCGTACATGCTGCCGTCAAGCAGACGCAGCCGCGCGGTATAGACGTTGTTTTCCGGGCGGCGCAGGCGGCCGGCCAGCTCCAGCTGCCGGCGGCGCATGTGATTGGGCGCGGCAATGGAGAAGTCGATATTCATGGGGTCGGTCTGGTTGACGTAGGTCAGCAGGGAATTCATCGAGACGAGGTTGCCCACCGTGTAGTTTTCCTTGCTGCTGTACCCCGACACGGGGGCGACGACCTGACAGTAGTCCAGATTGATTCTGGCCTGCCGCAGTTCGGCGCGGGCGCTGTCGTAGGCCGCGCGCGCGTTGTCGCGTTCCTTCTGGGAAACGGCGTTCTTTTCATACAGCGGGCGCACGCGCTTCCATTCGCGGGTGGCGCTGTCGAGCTGCGCTTCGGCCTGCTGCACCTGCGCTTCGTACTGATCGCGTTCGATCTGGAAGAGCAGCTGTCCGGCCTTGACGAAGCTTCCTTCCTCATAAAGACGTTTTTCAATAATGCCCTGCACGCGAGCGCGCACTTCAACCGAGCGCGAGCCCGAAGCCTGCGCCTGAAACTCCGCGGGCCAGGGAGTGTCCTGCGCCTTTACCGTAAAGATACCCACGGGCAGGGGCGGCGTTCCCTGCTGTTTCTTGTCGTCGTCGCCGAAACCGAAACAGGCGGTCAGCGACAGGCAGCTCGCAAAAGTGAGGGCGATAAGCAACGGATGTCTTTTTCCAAGCATATATTCTCTCCACAAACGTGACACGACAACGCGTCCATGAAAGGGTGGTGGGAAAGTATAAACATTAAGCCTCGCCGAACGTCAAGGAAGCCGGATATCGGGAAGCGCAAAAGTGGCGTCAAAAAAAGCCAACAATTCCAAGTAGTTGAACTACCGTATGTAATTCTTGCAACTACTTGAAATTATTGGCAAAAATATTTTTTATTTCTTGCGGTCTTGCGGTTCGCCCCTCTCCCACCGCGCCGTCGCCGCCTGAAAGGCGGCGTCCGGCCCTTGCGCGAGGCGGAATTCAGCCCCTTTTTTTCAGGAGCGTAACCACCCTGTTTTATTCAATTTCGATGGAATCTCCATCGATCATGGCCTGCGTCTTGCGGGCTTCCCGCGACGCCAGGCGCAGATACTGCCACCACCAGATGGTGTTTTTCAGAATCTGAATGCGGGACCCCTTCTGCCGCTTGTCCCTCTCGTCCAGCACCAGCATGTCCAGATTGCGCTGTTCGCCGCTGTCGCTGTTATAGATGACGCGCAGGCCGATGGACGTAATATTCCGCAGGACTTCGGGCGGATAGTGGCTCAGCGCCAGAGCCGCGACCTCGCTCGCCCTGTTGCTGAGCGAGGCCTGGGCGGAGTCGGCGTCCACGGTCTGCGTCGCGCCGTTGATCAGCAGCTCGGCGCCGGCCACGTTGGCCAGGTTCAGCTTGACGCGCACGGTTTCCCGGCCGCGCTGCAGGAGGCGATAATAGAACGCGCCCATTTCCTCCGAGGCGGCGACAAGGTAGGTGGCCCCGTTGGGCGCGCCGAACACGGCCATCTGGGCCGTCATGCGGGTTTCTTCCGCAATCTCTCTCTTTTCCTCGGCAATATCCTGCTGATGCTTGGCGACGCGGCGGCGCGCCTCGAAATAGATGGCGAAGGCCGTCAGCAGCAGCACGCCGAAAATGATAAATTGCATAAGCGACACTCCTTGCGCGGGCGGGCGCCCGCTGTTGGGAGAAGACAGCCTACGGCCGATCCTCCTCCGCACGCAGACGTTGCAGAACTCCGGCCCGGGCGGCCAGCAGTTCCGCGACAATGGACACGGCGACCTGCCGCGGGCTTTCCGCGCCTATGGGCAGGCCGGCGGGGCAGCGGATGCAGGCAAGCTCGGCGTCCGGCATGCCCATGTCCCGCAGCGCGGCAAAGATGGCGGAGCGCTTGGCCTTGCCTCCCAGCATGCCGATATAATGGGCGTGACTGGCCAGAACCTGCACCAGCGCCGACCGATCCAGCGCGTGATTGTGGGCGGCGATGATCACGTAATGCTGGCGGCCGACGTCGCAACGCTCCACAAGACGGTCGAAGTCCGGCGCGAAGATGCGCCGCCGCGCCTGCGGGAAGCGCTCCGGCGACACGTATTCCTCGCGGGAATCGACCACGTCGACCACAAAGCCGACCGCATGCGCCAGTCTGGCCGTCTCCAGCGCCGTCTGGCCGGCGCCGCAGAGCAGCAGCACGGGGCGGGGTTGCAGCGGCTCCACATAGAGCGGCGTCTCGCCGCCGAACAGGCAGGGGCGCCTGGCCTGCTCAAGGTAGGCGGCGCAGGCGGCCTCGTCCGCGTAGACGTTGTCGGGCAGGCTCCGCCCCGAAAAATGATCGGCCTCAAGCGAAAGCGGCTGCCCTTCGTCGGGCAGCGAGGCCTCCGCCGCCGCGTAGCCTTCGGGCATGGCGGCCAGACAGAGCATGCGCCGGGGCGCGTTCTCGTCGCTCATGTCGACGATCCAGGCGCCGCGCTCCTCGTTTTCCAGAGCCTGTTCGGCCAGGGCGAACATCTCCGCCTGCAAGGGGTGCAGCACCTCGCACAGCACGTCCAGGCACCCGGCCTCTTCCTCTCCCTCTTCCGCCGCGGAACAGCGGACAAAGCGCGTCAGGCCGTCCAGCAGGCACTCCCGCGCCGTTTCCAGCGCGGCCGCCTCCACGGCGCCGCCGCCCATGTCGCCTTCAAGCCCCTCTTCGGTCAGCAGCGCCCGCGCGCCCACGCTTCGCGGCGCGTCGCCTTCCTTCTGCAGCGCCGTCAGCAGCACGAGCGTGGCGCCGCCATGCAGCAAGGTCGCAATACGCCCTTCGAGCAGGCTTTCGGGCTCCGCGTCATGACGTTTAACCATACTAAGCATCCTCTTCCCCCTTCACAAAACCGCAGCCCTTGACGGGACAGACTATGCGCGTTCCTCCGTCGCGGCTCTTCTTTTCCACCAGATAGGGCGAACCGCAGCGCGGGCAGGCTTCGGGCACGGGCCTGTCCCACAGGGCAAAATCGCATTTGGGATACTGATCGCAGGAAAAGAAGAGCTTGCCGCGCTTGCTGCTCTTTTCCACAAGCTGCCCCTCGGCGCAGCGGGGGCAGCGCACGCCGGTGGACAGCGGCGCCGCGTAATTGCATTCGGGATAGCCCGTGCAGGCAATGAAGCGGCTGCCGGTGCGCGCCTTCTTGACGACCAGATCCTTGCCGCAGCGCGGGCAGGCGCCCACGACTTCCAGCTCGCGCTTTTCCGGCGCGACCGGCACTATCCTGCCTTCGGCGTCGCGGCTGAAATTGCTGGTATGGCGGCATTCGGGATAGCCGCTGCACGCCAGAAACTGCCCGGCCTTGCCGAACTTGATCATCAGCGGCCTGCCGCACTCGGGGCAGGTCAGCCCCGTTTCCAGCCCCCCCTTGACGCTGCGCATGTTCTTTGCCGCGGCGTCCAGCGTGGGGTTGAAGTCGTCGGCAAAGCGCCGCATGAGTTCGCCCCAGCGCTCCTCGCCCTCGGCCACCTTGTCCAGCGAGGCCTCCATCTGCGCGGTAAAGCCTACGTCCATGAGACGGCCGAAATGCTCCACAAGCTGCCGGCAGACCACGCGCCCGAGATCCGTCGGCACGAAACGCCGCTCCGCAAGGCTCACGTATTCGCGATCCTGCAGGGTGGAAATGATGCTGGCATAGGTGGACGGCCGGCCGATGCCGCGCTCCTCAAGCTCGCGCACAAGGCTCGCTTCGCTGTAGCGCGCCGGGGGCTGGGTAAATTTCTGTTCCTTTTCCAGGGCTTCAAGGCGCAGCTCCTGTCCGACGTTCATGGGCGGCAGCTCGGCGCCTTCCTCGTCCTTGCCGCGCGGCATGACGGCGAGAAAGCCGGGGAAGAGCAGGCGCTCCCCTCTGGCCTTCCAGAGGGTCGGGCCGCAGGCGATGGACACGGACGTGTCGTGAAAGCGCGCGCCGGCCATCTGCGAGGCCACAAAGCGCGACCAGATGAGACGGTACAGATTATATTGATCGGGAGGAAGCTGAGACCGGACCATGTCGGGCGTCACGTTCACGTCAACGGGCCGTATGGCTTCGTGCGCGTCCTGCGCGTTGGCCTTGGTCTTGTACACGCGCTTGCGCGCGGGCAGGTAGTCCGCGCCATAGGCGTTTTCGATGAAATCGTGCGCGGCCTTGCGCGCCTCGTCGGCAATGCGCGTGGAGTCGGTACGCATGTAGGTTATCAGGGCCGTGGTCGTGCCGTCGATATCCACGCCTTCATAGAGGCGCTGCGCGATGTTCATGGTGCGCTTGGCCGTGTA
>CALUWU010000009.1 GCA_944324555.1 uncultured Desulfovibrio sp. | reverse complement strand
GAGGGCGGGACTCGAACCCGCACAGCAATTGCCACTACCCCCTCAAGATAGCGTGTCTACCAGTTCCACCACCTCGGCGACAAAAGGCTTTCTACGCGAAGCCGGAGCGCTTGGCAAGCATTTTTTTAGGAAAAAGTGTTTCAAGATGTAAGATGTTGTTTTTTATAAATTCTTTTCGGAGGGTTCCGCCGCCTGAGCGCGGGGTCGCAGAATTTCCAGCGCTTCCCAGTCGAGGCCGCGGCTTTTCAGATACTTGTTGAGGCGCGCCGTGTCGTCCGTACGGCCCTTGCGCTGTCTGGAGCAGGCAAAGAGGCGGCGCCCCGCCTCCGAGCGCGTGGCGCTTTCCCGGCAGACGGCGAGCACTTCCTCCAGCTGCGCCGCATCGAAAAGGTCGCGCTCCGACAGGGGCGGCAGCAGCCCTTGCGCCGCCAGCGCGGCCTGAAGGGGAAAGCGCGTTTCGTCGCCGGAGGGCGGCGCGGGCGCGGGCGCGGGGGCCGCTCCTTCGCGCCAGCGGGATCGCAGCAGTTCCAGTTCTCTTTCCACGATCTCGTCGTCAATGACGCCGTGCAGGGAATAGGTGGCCATGCGCTCGACGCTGGACATGAGCGTGCGGAAGTTTTCGGGCCAGGTCGCTTCCGGCGAAACGGCAAAGTTCTGGTAGCGTTGCCGCGCCGACGGCGTGAAGTCCACGAAAAGCCCCATTTCTTCCCGCAGCCGCCCCAGTTCAAAGTCTATGTTGGGGGCAATGTCTTCCTTGCGTTCCGCAAGGCCGGGCAGCTCGAACGACCAGAGATCGATGCGCGCCAGAAGGTCCTGACGGAAAGCCCCGGAACGGACGGCCTCCTGAAGATTGCGGTTTGTGGCGCAGATGAGCTGAAAGTCGCTGCGTACTTCCGTATCCGAACCGAGAGGAAGATAGCTGCGTTCCTCCAGCGCCTTGAGAAGGCGCGCCTGCATGTCCGGGGCGAGCTCGCCGACTTCGTCGAGAAAAAGGACGCCGCCGTCTGCCATCTTGAGCAGCCCCTTGCGCGCGCCCGCCGCGCCGGTAAACGCCCCCTTCACATGCCCGAACAGGGTTGAATGGGCGCTGGCCGGCTCCAGCGTGGCGCAGTTGAGAGACACGAAGTCGCCGCGAATGCGCCCGGCGCGGCGGCGCAGTTCGTAAATGCGTCTGGCGAGCTGGGACTTGCCGGAGCCGGTGGGGCCGAGCAGCAGCACCGGGGCGGAAGAGTGAAGCGCGACGTGTTCAATGTCGCGAATCAGCCTGTTGAAACGGGCGTTGCAGGTGGGAATGGAAGACTTGAGCAGCGTCTGCGCGTCGCACCGCCGGCGTTCGTAACGGCTGATATCGGCAATCCATTTGCCGATATGCGCGTCGTAGGGCTGCGCCTGCCATTCCGGGCCGTTTCCTTCCAGGTTCCGCCGCAGGTGCAGGATGCCGCAGGGCAGCTTGTGCAGGTTGATCAGGACGGTGATCATGAAGGCGTGCACAAAGAGATTGCCGCGTGAAAAATAGAAAAAGTAGTCGTATCGCTCGGTATCGAAGCGGTAGCGGCAAAACCAGTCGCAGAAAAAGCCGTAACTGTTCATGAACGTCGCAATGCTGAAATTCTTTTCCGTGCGAACGATGATGAACTTGAGCCTGACGTGCGGCGCCGCGGATTTCAGTTCCCGGTAGAAGAGCTTGACGTTGTGCCGGTTGCCGGGATTGACGAACAGGTGAAGGCGCTGCACGGGGAAATCTTCCAGCCGCAGGAGGGTGACGATCTGCGCCCAGCTGGCGCGGCGTTCCTCGCTTGAACGATACGGATAATCGACGGGAATGGTGGCGAAAAGGATTTTGGGTTTCATGGCGGAGGCGCTCGGGGAAGAGAATGGGGAAAAGGGCGCAAGGAGCCGTTCGTTGATGCTAATATCGGAATATTTTCTGAGAGTATCAGAAAAAAATCTGATAAACAGAATATTTTCTGATAATCAGGGGCGGAAGAAATTGAGAGTATTGAAAATTATCTGTTTAATATCAATATATTATTAAAAACTGACTCCTTTGGCATCTTCCTTGCTCATTTTTTCGCAAACCAATGGGGCAAGAAGAACATCTTGCAAAGGAGTTCACATGAATGCCATCGAAAAGCCCTGGGGAACGCTCTACGAGACGGACCTGCTCATTCTCGGTTCCGGCGCTTCCGGCGTGGGCGCCGCGCTCAAGGCCGCGGAAAAGGGATGCGACGCCCTTGTCGTCGGCAAGGGGACGCTGGAAAGCTCCGGTTCTCTCGGCGGCGGCAACGACCACTTCATGGCCGTTCTGGATACCGAGGAACCGCACGACAATCTGGAGAGCTTCGTCGATTTCTATATGAAGTCGGCCTACGGCTACAGGCGCGCGCAGCTTGAGCAGTGGCACGACGCCTTCGCTCCCTGTCTTGCCGTGCTGAAGGAAGTCGGCACGGAATTCAAACCCGGAGAGGGCGGCCGCCCCTTCCGCTCCGTCGGCTTCGGACAGCCCGGCGCATGGTGGCTGCATATCGTCAACGGCCGCACCATCAAGCGCAATCTGGCAAAGAAGATTCGCAAGCTGCCCGGCGTCGCCATCCTCGACGATATCAACGTTACCCGCCTGTTTGCCGCAAACGGCCGCATCGCCGGCTGCATGGGCTTCAATGTCCGCACGGGCAAAACCGTGGCCGTGGCCTGCCGGACGGCCGTGGACAGCTTCGGCTGGCACGCCCAGCGCGCGGGCAACAATTCCACGAACAATCCCTTCAACTGCTGGTTCTCTCCCTTTACCACGGGGAGCTACTTCACGCTGGCCTATCAGATCGGCGCGACCCTCATCAACTGCGATATCGCCGGCCGTACCACCATGCTTCCCAAGAGCTGGGGAGCGCCCGGCATGAACGGCATCAACAACATGGGCGGCCACGAACTCAACGCGCTCGGCGACCGCTTCATGGGCAAGTATGATCCCATGTGGGAAAACGGCAAGCGCCGCAATCAGATCATGGGCACCGAGCAGGAAATGCTTGAGGGTTACGGCCCGCCCTTCTACATGGACATGCGCCACCTGAGCAAGGAAGACGTGCGCCATCTGCAATACGTTCTCATGCCGGCGGACAAGGAAACCTACCTCGACTACTGCGCCGCGCGCGGCATCGACTTCCATGCCCGGCCCCTGGAAGTGGAAATTGGCGAAATCGCCCTTTCCGGCATGCTGCTGGCCGACGACCGTCTGGAAACGACCGTCAAGGGGCTGTTCGCCGGCTGCAACTTCACCAGCTTTTCCGGCGCCATGTGCGGCGGCTACACGGCCGCCGGCCACGCCGCCGACGACGCGGCCGGAGCGCCGCTCGGCCGCCTCGACGAAGGCGAAATTGAAGCCTGCATGCGCGCCGACATGGCCCCCCTTGAAAACACGTCGCCCACGGCCCTGAGCTACATGGAATTTGAAAATCCCATCCGGCAGGTCATGGACTATTACGCCGGTTTCCGGCGCAACATGCCGGGCATGCGTCTGGCCCTGGAACGTCTGGACCTCATCGCCTCGTACAAGAACAGGGTCAAGGCCGCCAATCTCCACGATCTCATGCGGCTGCGCGAAGCCTTCGATCTGCTGGAACTGTGCAGGCTGCATCTTGGCATGTGCCTGCAACGCAAGGAAAGCGGACGCGGCATGTACAAGCTTTCCGACTATCCGAACCTTGATCCCGCGCTGGACAAGGCCCTTGCCGCAAGGCTCGTCGATGGAAAGCCGGAATTCTTCTGGCTGGAACAAAACGACTGATACCCGGAGAGAGAATCGTTATGCCTCCCGTATTCGACAGTGAAAAATGCATTCGTTGCGGCATGTGCGTGCGGGACTGTCCCGCCTATATCCTTGACCTGAACAAGAAGGAAGACAAGACGCCGCATGTCATCGAGGAATACAAGTTCGAGTGCTGGCACTGCGGCAACTGCCGCATAAGCTGCCCCTCGGACGCCATCAGCTTTGAATTCCCCCTCTACACCCTTGTGTGACGCGGTTTCCGACCCCGCGTCCGGCTGCCGCGCGGCGTGATGCGCCTTGCGCCGCGCGGCGCCCTTACTTCGGAAAAGAAGAGGCAATCGCCGCCATCGTGCTGTCGATAAGGAAGCGTTGTCGCCTGAATAAAACATATATATTGAAATATTGAATATTTCAGGTGTTATAATTCCTTTGGCACAGCGGCATAAACGCATTCAGCCTGCTGCAAGGAGTGCAAGGCAATGCCAGAAACTTCAAGGCTTGTTCGACACGCCGTTGTTACCTGTATCGGCCTGCTGCTTATTTTCGGTTTTGGCAGTCTGCCCCCCATCGAACCCATTACGCCGCTGGGGATGCGCGTGCTCGGCATCTTCATCGGCATGATTTTTCTGTGGTCGTTTACCGATCTTGTGTGGTCCAGCCTGCTCGGCATCGTGGCCATCGTCATCAGCGGGTACGCGCCGCTGGCCAGGGTGGTGCACATGTCGTTTGGCGACCGGGTTCCGACCCTGATTCTTTTTGCCATGATCCTGTTCGGCGCCATTCAGGAATCGGGCATCATCACCTATATCAGCCGCTGGTTCCTGACGCGCAAATGCATCAACGGCAAGCCCGTCATGTTCAGCTTTATCTTCATCTACGCAACCTATGTGCTTTCGGCCCTGTCGGCCAGCGTGCTGCCCGCGCTGCTCTTCATGTGGGCCATTCTCTACAAGGTTCTGGAGGACGTCGGCTACAGGAAGGGCGACGCCTACACCGCCGTGATGGTCGTCGGAACCCTGTTCGGGGCCATTTCCGGCCAGGGAGCCAAGCCCTTTACCGGCTCGGCCCTCATGATGGTGGGCGCTTATGAAAAGGTCGCCGGCGTGCCGATGGATTATCTGAAGTACATGCTTTTCGGCTTTATTATCTGCTCGCTGGGCGTCGTATGCTACGCGCTGTTGATCAAGTTTGTCTTCAGGCCGGACATGTCCCGCATTCAGGATATTTCCATAGAGCGTTTCAACAGGGAAAAGCTGCCGCCCATGAACGCCGAGCAGAAGATCATGGCCGGCGTGCTGACGGGCTTTCTTGTCCTTGTCATGCTCCCCAGCATGCTGCCGCGCAGTATCGCCGCCGTCGATCTGCTGGCGCGCATCGGCCCCATCGGCGTCTGTCTGCTGTTTATCGTGGCCCTGAGCGTCGTCCGCTGCGACGGCAAGCCCATCTTCAGTTTCAAGCAGATTGCCGCAAAGTATGTCAACTGGCAGATTTATGTTCTCGTAAGCATGGCCATGGCCATTTCCGGGGCCATGATGGACGAATCCACCGGCATCACGCGCTTCATGGCGCAGTCGCTGGAACCCATAGCGCAGGGAACGTCCTTTACCATGTTCGTGGCCATTCTCGCCACAACCTCCTGCCTGATTACCCAGGTTGCCAACAACGGCGTCGTCGGCGTGCTGCTCATGCCCGTCATGCAGTATTTCTGCCAGCAAAGCGGCGGCGATTTCGAGGCCGTGGCCACGTTCATCATCTTTATTCTCCATATGGCCATACTGACCCCGGCGGGCTCCATCTATTCCGCCGTGCTCTTCGGCAACAAGGACTGGGTTTCTCCCTCGGAAATTGTCAGATACGGCTGGGCTATCGTCGTCATGGTGCTGCTTCTTTATATCGGCGTCGGTCTGCCGCTCATGGGATTCATTTTCTAGAACATCGTTACAGCATTCGCCCCGGTTCCGCCGCCCCCTGCGGGCGGCCGGACCTCGGAAAAAGAGGACGCCATGAAAAAGCATACGACAGCGATGGTTCTGGGTTTTCTCGCCTGTCTCTCGACCGTTCCGGCCGACGCCGTGGAATTCAAAACCAAGGGCCTGTGGCAATTCAGCTTCAGCGCCGGCCAGAAGAATCTGGTTGAAAAGCTCGGAAACCGCCGCGTCAATTCCAACGATACCTTTGACGCCCGTCAGCGCATTCGTCTGCAACTGGATGCGGTTGCCTCCGAAGCCCTTTCGGGAACCGTCTACTTTGAAATAGGCAATCAGCTCTGGGGCCGCGCCTCGCAGGGGGCGGCCATGGGCGCCGACGGCGCCATCGTCAAGGTGCGGCAGGGCTATCTTGACTGGCTCGTCCCCCGGACGGATCTCAAGATCCGCATGGGTATCCAGAACATCAACCTGCCCCGGCGCTCCAACCTGCTGGGAGGGCTGGTCATTGAAAATCTGGACGTGGCCGGCATTACCGCTTCCGCGCCGCTGAGCGAGCAGGTATCCCTGACGGGCTTCTGGCTGCGCCCCTTCAACGACAATTATCAGGGCGCGACCGACGGGCGCGGGGCGGGCTATCTCGACAATATGGATCTGTTCGGCCTGACGCTTCCCATGAGTCTTTCCGGCGTGGAAGCGACCCCCTGGGTCATGTACGGCATGCGCGGCAGGCACGTACTGAACGGCGACAATCCGCAGAAAATATGGAACGACGGCTGGCCTACAAGCACGCTCGGCTCCAATCCCTTCGGCTACCGGATCGCGGGCGACACTTCCAAGGCCTGGGGGAGCATGTTCTGGGCAGGGCTGCCCGTGGGCATAACCGCCTTCGACCCCTGGAACTTTGAATTCGATATCAACTACGGATACGTCGAAAAGATGGGGCGCTACGACGTCGGCGTCTACGGCGACGCCTATCAGGAAAGGGCCGGCACGCGGCGCGAGGGCTGGGTCGTCAGCGCCCTGGCGGAATACAAGATGGACTGGGGTATTCCCGGCGTCTTCGCCTGGTATGCCAGCGGCGACGACGGCAATCTGAAAAACGGCTCCGAGCGCATGCCCTCCATAGCCCCCTGGAGCAAGTTTTCCTCCACCCTTGGCGGCAATACGCCGTTCCCCACGGGCTATGTGGACTGGAGCTGCAACCTTGTCGGAACCTGGGGCGTCGCGCTGCGCCTGCGCGACATGAGCTTTATCGAAGACCTCAAGCACACGTTCCGCGCCATCTATATCGGCGGCACAAACAGCCCGAAGATGGTTCGCTACGCGAACAAGCGCAACGACGTTGAAGCCCAGTTCATCGACAACAGCGCCCCCCGAGGCTACAACGGCTATTACCTTACGCGGAACGACGCGCTGCTTGAATTCAACTTCGACTCCTATTTCAAGGCTTCCGAAAACATGACGGTCGGCCTTCAGCTCGGCTACGTCGTCAACATGCTCGACCACGGAACCTGGCAGGCGTCGGACAAGACCTATCTGGGCGACTCCGCGGCCATGCAGGACCTCTGGAAGGCAACCCTTTACGTTGGCTACACATTCTAGGGGCTGTTAACGCTCTTCGTATTCTTTGGGGGGAGGGGGAGTTCCCCCCCCCGGCCCCCCAATCCCTTTCCCAGCGCGCTTTTTCAGAAGCATACCCTTCTTCGGAACCCGCCGCCTGTTCAGGGCGGCGGGAACAGACGCATTCTGCCTTTCCCCCGCGTGAAAAATCCCTCCCTCGCGCGCCTTCCGCAACGGAAAAGGCGCGCCGCCCCCGACCATCGCGCCGCGAGACTTGCGAAAGCCGCGCCTTGCGGATACACCTCTTGACTTGGGGGATCGCTTATGAATGAACTCGTTCGACATTTTGTGAAGAAGAACGGCCCTGTTCTCTGTCTGGATATCGGCAGCGGCACGCAGGACGCCCTTCTGGCCCGCCCCGGTCTGGAGATTCACAACTGGCCGCGCTTCGTCCTGCCGTCTCCGGCCCGTCTCGCCGCCCAGCGCATCAGAGAACTGACCCTGCTCAAGTGCAACGTCTGGCTCTATGGCGGCAATATCGGCGGGGGTATCGCCCAGGCCGTGCGCGAGCATCTGGCCGCCGGGCTTGCCGTGTGTTCCACGCTGGCCGCCTCGCGCGGCCTGCACGACGCCGCCGAAGTCGTCGAAGGCATGGGCGTGCGCCTCTCCGAGCAGTGTCCCGAAGGCTTCGTTCCCCTGTTTCTGACAGATTACTCGCCCGAATTCTGGAGTTCCCTGTTGCGTCATGCCTGTCTGCCGCAGCCGCACATGGTCGCGGCCGCCGTGCAGGATCACGGCGTGCATCCCGAAGGGAACCGTCAGGGACGCATGCGCGCCTGGACCGATCTGCTGGCCGCCGACGACGATCCCGCCCACTGGATCTACACGGGCGATATTCCGGCCCCGCTGACGCGCCTTCAGGCCCTGCGCGAAAAGACCGGCGGCCCCGTGTGCGATACCGGAACGGCGGCCCTGCTCGGCGCCCTGAGCGTGCAGGAAGTGCGCGATCGCAGCTGGCGCGACGGCATAACCCTGATCAACGTCGGCAACAGTCACACCGTGGCGGCCCTTGTCTATCAGGGAAAGGCGCGCGGCATCTACGAGCATCACACGGGCATGCGCTCGCAGGAAGAGACCCTGCGCGATCTGGAACAGTTCAGAAAGTCGTGGCTGCCCTGCGAGGAAGTGCAGTCTTCCGGCGGGCACGGCACGGCCTTCGGCCCCTACTGCGAAGAGGCCGGGGGCTACGACGCGACATATATCACCGGCCCCCGGCGCGAACTCCTGCGCGGGCAGGGCCGCTTTCTCGATCCCTACGGCGACATGATGATGGCCGGGTGCTTCGGCCTGCTCTGGGGGCTTGCCCAGCACAACAGCAACAAAGGATAGAGGGAGACACATGACCATCGATTATTATGACGCCGCGGAAACCTGGAGCCGCGATCAGATTGCCGCCACCCAGCTCGCGCGTCTGCGCTCCCTCGTGGAGCACAGCCGAAAATGCGACTTCTATCGCGAGCGTCTCGACGCCGCCGGCATCACGGCCGCCAGTCTCCGTTCGCTGGACGACGCGCGCGCCATTCCCTTTACCACCAAGGACGATTTGCGTTCCCAGTACCCCGCGGGCCTGCTCTGCGTTCCCTCGCGCGATATCGTGCGCATGCACTGCTCCAGCGGCACGACGGGAACTCCCGTCGCCATCTGTCATACCGCCAATGATATCAATACCTGGGCCGATCTCATGGCCCGCTGCCTTTATATGGTGGGCGTGCGCCCGGACGACGTCTTTCAGAACATGTCCGGCTACGGTCTGTTTACCGGCGGACTCGGCATCCATTTCGGGGCGGAGCGCCTGGGGTGCATGACCATTCCCGCCGGCCCCGGAAATTCCCGCCGTCAGATCAAGCTGGTCAAGGACTTCAACACCACCGTCGCCCATATCCTCCCGTCCTACGCCCTTATCCTGGCCGAACACCTCCGGGAAATGGGAGAAGACCCGGCCGCGCTCTCCCTGCGTATCGCCGTTGTGGGCGCGGAACCCTATACGGAAGCCTTCCGCAGGCGCATAGAAGATATTTTCGGCCTGAAGGCGTTCAACTCCTACGGCCTTTCGGAAATGAACGGCCCCGGCGTAGCCTTTGAATGCCCCGAACAGCACGGCATGCACATCTGGGAAGACGCCTACCTGGCGGAGATTATCGATCCCGTCACCGGCGAACCCGTGCCGGACGGCGAAGTCGGCGAACTCGTCATGACCAGCCTTTGCCGCGAGGGCATGCCCGTCCTGCGCTACCGGACCCGCGACCTGACGCGCTTCCTGCCCGGGGAATGCCCGTGCGGCCGCAGGCATCGCCGCATGGATCGCATTCTCGGTCGCGCCGACGACATGTTCATCATCAAGGGCGTGAACGTCTATCCCATGCAGATTGAAAAGATCATCATGAGCTTCCCCGAAGTGGGGCAGAATTACCTCATCCTGCTGGAAAACGAAGGCCTCGGCGACGTGATGCGCGTACAGGTGGAAGTGCGGGATGAATTCTTTGTGGAAGACATGCGTATCCTGCAAAACCTGCAAAAGACCATCGCCCGGCGCCTGCGCGACGAAATTCTGGTAACGCCCCGCGTCGAGCTTGTGCAAAGCAGCAGCCTGCCCTGCAACGAGGGCGGCAAGGCCGTGCGCGTGCGGGATTTGCGCGAGACAAAGTAGGCCCGTCATGGAATCCTTGCTGGCTTTGCTGGGCGTGGGCTTCGCGGCCGTCTTCATCACGGCGCTGGGAGCGGCCGTCCTTCTCAACGTCGTGGGGCTGCCCGCCAACTGGCTGATCCTCGTGCTGGCCGTACTCTGGTACTTCGCCATGCCGCAGGAAAACAGCATGGGCCTGTGGTACTGGATCGGCATGTGCGCCCTTGCCGTCGCCGGCGAAGTGCTGGAAACCGGCGTGCAGCTCCTCAAGGCCAAACGGCACGGCTCCAGTTCCGCGGGCACGTTCGCGGGCATGATAGGCGGCATCATCGGCGCCATCGTCCTTGCGCCGCTCTTCTTCGGCCTCGGCGCCCTTATCGGCGCGCTGGGCGGCGCCTGGCTGGGCTGCCTGCTGATGGAGCTCCTCAAGGGGCGCTCCCGGCGGGAAGCCTTCGACGCCGCGTTCGGCACGCTTGTGGGCCGCTTCCTCGGCACCGTCTGCAAATGCGGCGTGGGCGCGGCCATGGTTGCCATGACCGCCCAGTGCATATGGCCCGAAGACGGTCCGGCTCTTCCCCTTCCTCCGCCCGATTCCTCCGCGGAACCCATGCAGACCGTCATGCTGCTGGTCAATTCAATAGCGGGATAGACGCGGCCCTGATTTTGACCGGGGGGCGCGCTGCGGCTGTTTCCGGCCGCCGCGCGTCCCCCGTTTTTTTGCGGCTAAGGCCTGTTAACACTATTCGTAAGTTGTTTGGGGGGAAGGGAAACCCCTCTGCTAGCGCGAGAGGGGTTTCCCTTCCCCCCAAGCCCCCATCCCTTCCCCAGCGCGCTTTTATCGGGGGAAGAGTCAGGAATACGCGGCGACCCCGCCGCCAAAGACAAGTGGCGTGTGTACAGCCTTTTTTATTCTATCTGTTGAAATTATTTGTAAAATTTGTGTTAACAGGCCCTGGGCGGCGTCGTTGGTATTGTTTTAATATATTGAAATTATTGAATAGATTTCAACAATGTCCATCTTTACCCGTCAGCACATTATGCGCGGGTTTTGGGGAAGATGGGGGAGTTTGAGGGGGAGCCACGGGAACGCCTTTCCTCGCTTCACCGCGGAAAGGCTGGGCCCTTTTTGCCGCAAGCAAAAGGGGTTCCTTCCCCCTCAAGATAAAACGTAATGAGCCCTGACCCTAGCGGCGTTTCAGGGCGTTTTGTACCTGCCGGCACAGACCCATGAAGGCGTCGTATTCGTGGCGGCGGAGCTGCGCGCGTCCGAACAGCCGCCGCCAGGGCATGAGAAAGTAGTCGGGGTTGTCGCCGTGGAGGGCGTCAACGGCGAGCAGGGTTTCCTTGAGGGCGGCTACCAGTCGTTCCTGTTCCTGGGCGCTGATGGATTTTTCCGCATGGGGAGCGGCGGGGCGGCCGGCGTCTCGCGCGGCGCGTTCGGCGCGCCGCGTGGCTTCGGCGCATTCGTAGAGGGTCAGCAGAACGGACTGGGCGAGGTTGAGGGAACTCGCTTCGTCGGTGGGGATGGTGAGCACGCGGTGGCAGGCGGAGATTTCCGCATTGTCCAGCCCGCGATCTTCCGGGCCGAAGACGAGGGAAACGCGGTTGCCGGCCCGGAGAGTTGCGACGATTTCCGCGGCGGCCGCGGCCGGATGCAGGATTTCCCGCCGCCAGCCGCCCACGCGGGCGGTTGTGCCGACGACGAGGGCGCTTTCGGCCACGGCGGAGGGGAGGTCGTCGAAGACGCGCGCGCCGTCGAGGACGGGAAGTCCCTTGGGCGTGGCGAGGGGCCGGGCCTTTTCGGGCAGCCAGCGTTCCGGCGTTACAAGATGGAGGGCCGGGCAGCCCATATTGGCGCAGGCGCGGGCGGCCATGCCGATATTTTCCGGGAAACGGGTTTTTACCAGCACCACGTCGAGACCTTGCAGCAGCATCGTAGTTTCCTGTTTGTGTTGAGCGCGTTGGCTGCGCGTGCGTCGCCGGGGACGATGGACGGTTATGCGCGGGTTTTGGGGAAGATAGGGGAGTTTGAGGGGGACTACGGGAACGCCTTTCCTCGCTTCGCTGCGGGAAGGCTGGGCCCTTTTTGCCGCGAGCGGCGACCCGACGGGCGGCCGCAGGCCGTGCCCGTAAGGGGCCCTGGCGCCTTACGGGCATCGACAGCGGAGCAAAGGGGCTTCTTCCCCCTCAAAAAAACGTAATGAGTCCTGCCCTGGAGCAATTTCAGAGCGTTTCACCTTTTTCAAAGGTGAAACGCTCTAGACGTTGAAAAGGAAGTGCATGACGTCGCCGTCCTGGACGACGTATTCCTTGCCTTCGACGCGGAGGACGCCGTCGGCGCGGCAGGCGGCTTCGCTTTCGTGGCTCATGTAGTCGTCGTAGGAAATGACTTCGGCGCGAATGAAGCCGCGTTCAAAGTCGGTATGGATGACGCCCGCGGCCTGAGGGGCTTTCCAGCCCTTGCGGATGGTCCAGGCGCGCACTTCGTCGGGGCCGGCGGTAAAGTAGCTGCACAGGCCGAGGGTATCGTAGCCCGTGCGGATGATGCGGACGAGGCCGCTTTCTTCGATACCGTAGGAGGAGAGCATTTCGGCCTGTTCGTCGTCGGGGAGGCCCTGCAATTCTTCTTCGAGCTTGGCGCAGATGCGGGCAAAGCCGGCGTTTCTTTCGGCGGCGAGCGTCTGCACGCGGCGCGAGAGATCGTTGCCGTCGGCGACGGCGTTTTCGTCCACGTTGGCGCAGTAAATGACGGGCTTTGCGGTGAGCAGGCCGAGCTCGCGCCAGGACTGGAGAAAGGCCTCGTTTTCGGGGAGGGGGAAGGCGGACGCGGGCTTGCCGTCGTTGAGGGCGTTCAGGAGCTGCTGCATGATTTCCGCGGCGGCCTTGGCGTCCTTGCTGCCCTTGGCCATCTTGAGCAGTTTTTCCAGTCTTTTTTCCACGCTCTGGATATCGGCGAGGAGGAGTTCGGTTTCGATGGTGTCGATATCGCGCAGTGGATCGACGCCGCCGTCGACGTGGGTAATGTTTTCGTCCTCGAAGCAGCGCACGACTTCGACAATGGCGGCGCATTCGCGGATATTGGCAAGGAACTGGTTCCCGAGGCCTTCGCCCTTGCTGGCGCCGCGCACGAGGCCGGCGATATCGATAAAATCGACGCTGGCGTGGATGGTTTTCTGGGGCTTTGCCTTGGCGGTCAGGGCGTCGACGCGCTTGTCGGGGACGGCGACGGTGGCCTTGTTGGGTTCGATGGTGCAGAAGGGATAATTGGCGGCCTGGGCGTTTTGCGCCTTGGTAAGGGCGTTGAAGAGGGTGGACTTGCCCACGTTGGGCAGGCCGACGATGCCGATGCTGAGCGCCATGACGGCTCCTTTGTGTCTGCGTAGGGGGTTGAAGGGATGGGGCGGCAGCAAGCACCGCGTTCCGGGTTATGGCGCAAAAAGCGCACGCCCGCAAGGGAGCGGGCGTGCGCCGGGCATTTTTTGCGGGAGCGGGGAGCCTATTGCAGGCCGGACCCTGTTCCGGTGAGCAGGTTGGAACGGTTGCTGGAGTTGAAATCGTAGAGCAGGGGGAGCACGTCGTCGCTGATGGGCACGGTGGCGGTGGCCATGGCCAGCACCTCGTTGGAGGAGGTGTGGATCAGGCGCATGGTGAAGCGGACGTTATCCGCGCTGATGACGTAGGTGCCGGCAAGCACGGCGTGGCTGGTGCCGACGCGGCTGGCGAGCTGGCGGATGTTGCGGGTAAGGATGAGTTCGCCGGTTTCGGGGTGAAAGCGCACATAGCTGCCCTTGCGGAGCTCCTGAAAGCGGTAGCCCTTGGAGACGAGATAACGGGAGATTTCTTCCGTCATCTGCCGGGCGAGGGGGCAGCTTGCGTTCAGGTTGTTGATATCCGCGGGGACGGTGCCCATGATGATGGTGCGGGCGCGCATGCGGTTTTCGCGTTCGCTCTGGGAAAGGCCGTCTTCCGTGGTCTGAACGGCGTAGCGTTTGACCATCTGCTTGTCGAGCTGGCTGCCGATGCTGTCCGCGGCGGAAGGCACTGTGGCCGCGGCGGCCGGGGCGGCGCAGGGGAGCAGCAGGCCGAGCGCGAGGACGAAGGAAAGGGCGATATTTCGCATGGGGGCATCCTTAGCGCATGGTGCGCAGCAAGAGTTCAATGGTATTCAGGCCCTGCTTGGCGGCGGTGATGTCTCTGGCGTCGGAACAGATGGAAAGGGCCTGGGCGTAGTCCTGCCGCGCCAGTTCGTAGCGGCTCTGGTTACGGTGCTTTTCGCCTTCGGCGAGGTAGCGCCGGCAAAGGCTTCTGGTGTCGCCCGTGGAGCTGGCGCCGGCGCTCATGGTGTCGCAGAAGGCCGGAACGGCGGCAAGAAGCAGGGCGGCGGCAAGGGTGCAGGCAAGCGTCGTTTTCATGGGATCTCCTTGGCCTTAGCGGCTCTGCGTGATGGTGAGGGAACCCTGATTCACGGGCTGGTACAGGGGCGGATAGAGCGGCTTGACGGGATTGCCGTTCTTGTCGCGGGGAGCGTCGGAAAGCAGGCGCTCGACGATGGGCGTATTGACGAGCACGAGCTGGGCGGTCCGCAGGACAAGGCCGTCGCTGGCGCGCACGAGGCGGGCGTTGACGAAGGTGGCGTCCTTGTCGACGAGGTAGGTGCCCACGAGCAGGGCGGCCCACTTCTGGCCCTTGACGGCGGTCAGCTGGCTGGAGGCCAGGGCGAGGTCGTTCTTGCCGCCCACGCTGGAGACGACGCCGCTCAGGCGGTACTCGCGAGTGGGGAAGCCGCGCTGATTGAATTCGTAATACATGGATTCAGCCAGCAGGCGGCCCAGCGGGGAGCTCTGGCCGGTGTTGTTCTTGTTGACGAAGGACGTCGGCATGGCGACAAAGCCTTCCAGGGCGGCGTTGGGCATGGTGGCAAGCATCTGGTCGGCCATTTCACGACACTTGAGCTTGATTTCCACTGCGTCCGTGTAGCCGGAAGAGGTCGGCGTTTGCGCGGCGCCCCCGGCGCAGCCGGCAAGGCTGAGGGCAACCAGCGGGAGCAGGAACAGCCGCAGGCAGCGAGCGAAGGTAGAGGTCATGGCGATATCCTTTGTGCGTTTCTTGCGGGAATTTCACGGGCATGGCGCGGCGTGACCGCAATTGTTATACGATGGAGACGCAGTTTTCCGCAAGAGCGTAGACCGTCGGACAGAGACTTCCGGCCGCCTTTCTTTTCGGAGGCGCATCCCGCGGGCCGGGGGGCGCGTTCGTCATGGCGGCCCGTTCCTTCGACGTAACGGGTACGGCTCATTGTCCCTGGCGTTTCTTTCGCGGGCGGGCGCAGGCGGGCAACTGCGGCACGCGGCAAAAAAACAACGGACGCACTTTTCATGCAAATTGCGTGCCTTTTTCGTCTCCGGCGAGAGGGACTTTTGCCGAAAAGGTATTTGACAATCCCTGACGCCGATGGAATGCTGCTGCCGCTCCCCATTTCCCGCGGGCGGCGGAACGCGCGCGGGAAAAATGCGGGGGGAGCAGGCCGGCGGCGGCGCGTCGTCCGCGGCCGGGGGAGGTTTGCCAGTGTCGCAGCGCCAGAGCCGCGCCATCCGGCTTGGCCCGCTCGCCATCGGCGGCGGCGCGCCAGTGATGGTGCAGAGCATGACAAATACCGATACTCGCGACGTGGAAGCCACGGTCGCGCAGATCGAGCGGCTGGTAAGGCGCGGCTGCGAAGCCGTGCGCCTTGCCGTGCCCGACGAGGCCGCCGTCAAAGTTTTGGCGGCCATTCGCGCGGCGTCGCCCGTGCCGCTCATCGCTGACATTCATTTTGATTACCGGCTTGCCGTGGCCTCTCTGGAGGCCGGGCTGGAAGGTCTGCGGATCAATCCCGGCAATATCGGCCCGGCGGAACACGTGGACAGGGTCGTCGACGCCGCCAAGGCGCGCGGGGCGGTTATCCGCATCGGCGTCAATTCCGGCTCCGTGGAAAAGGAGCTGCTCCGCAAGTACGGCGGCCCCTGCCCGCAGGCGATGGTGGAAAGCGCCCTGGGGCATGTGCGGCTGCTGGAGCGGCGCGGTTTTTATGATACCAAGATTTCTCTGAAATCCTCGTCGGTAACGGATACCATCGAGGCTTACGAGGCGCTGGCGCGCGCCTGCGATTACCCCCTGCACATCGGCGTGACCGAGGCCGGGGGGCTGATGCGCGGCGCGGTCAAGTCGGCCGTGGGGCTCGGCATCCTGCTGCGCGAGGGCATCGGCGACACGCTGCGGGTTTCGCTGACGGCGGACCCGGCGGAAGAAGTGACCGTGGCCTGGGAGATTCTGCGCGCCCTGGGCCTGCGCCGGCGCGGGCCGGAAATCATTTCCTGCCCCACCTGCGGCCGTACCGAAATAGATCTATTCGGGCTGGCCGCGGCCGTCGAGGCGCGTCTTGCCGAATCCACGGCGCCCGTCAAGATCGCCGTCATGGGCTGCGTGGTCAACGGGCCGGGCGAAGCGCGCGAGGCCGATCTCGGCCTTGCGGGCGGACGGGACAAGGGCATCATCTTCCGCAAGGGCGAGGTCATTCGCTCCGTGCGCGGGCAGGACGCGCTGCTTGCGGCATTCATGGAAGAACTTCAGGCACTGCTTACAGAAAAAGGATACGACTAATGCGCTACAGCTCTTCGTATATTCCCACGCTCAAGGAAACGCCCGCCGACGCCGAGGTGGCAAGCCACAAGCTGCTGGTGCGGGCGGGCATGGTTCGCCGCCTGACCTCGGGCATCTATACCTATCTGCCCCTGGGGCTGCGGGCCATCCGCAATGTGGAGAACAGCATCCGCGAGGAAATGAGCAGAGCCGGTTTCGACGAGCTGCTCATGCCCATGGTGCAGCCGGCGGATCTCTGGAAGGAAAGCGGACGCTGGGTCTTTTACGGCAAGGAGCTGCTGCGCTTCAAGGATCGCAACGATCGCGACTACTGCCTCGGCCCCACGCACGAGGAAGTCATCACCGATCTGGTGCGGGGCGAGGTGCGCTCCTACCGTCAGCTGCCCGTGCGCCTCTATCAGATTCAGAGCAAGTTCCGCGACGAGGTGCGCCCGCGCTTCGGCCTCATGCGCGGCCGCGAATTCGTGATGAAGGACGGCTATTCCTTTGACGCCGACAACGCCGGGGCCGACGACAGCTACAGGCGCATGTACGACGCCTATACCGCCATCTTCCGCCGTCTCGGCCTGCGCTTCCGGGCGGTGGAGGCCGATACCGGCTCCATCGGCGGCAACTTCTCGCACGAGTTCATGGTGCTGGCCGACACCGGCGAGGACACCATCTGCGCCTGCACCGCCTGCGATTACGCCGCCAACGTGGAGCGCGCCGAAGTCGTCTGGAAGGGGACGCCCTGCGCGGACGCCTGCCCGGAAATGACCTGCGTGGACACGCCCGGCGCGCATACGGTGGAAGAAGTGGCCTCCCTGCTCGGGGTCGCGCCCTCGCGGGTGATCAAGACCATGATTTTCATGGTTGACGGCAAGCCCGCGGCCGTGCTGGTGCGCGGCGACCGCGAGGTGAACGACGTCAAGCTCAAGAACCTGCTCAAGGCGCAGGAAGTGGAGCTTGCCGGGCCGGAAGTCGTGCGCGAAGTCACCCATGCGCCCGTGGGCTTTGCCGGGCCGGCCGGACTGGATATTCCCGTGTACGCCGATCTGGAGCTTCAGGGGGCGACCGATTACGTGGCCGGCGCCAACAAGGGCGACGCCCACGTCCTGCATCTTGACCTGCGGCGCGACGCCGTCGTGACGGCCTACGCCGACCTGCGCTGCATCACCCTGGACGATCCCTGCCCCCGCTGCGGCGGCCGCGTGGAGCTGCCCAGGGGGATCGAGGTGGGGCACATCTTCAAGCTCGGGCTCAAGTACAGCGAAGCCATGCACGCCGTCTTCCTTGACGAGAACGGCAAGGAACAGCACATGATCATGGGCTGTTACGGCATCGGCGTCTCGCGCGTGGTGGCCGCCGCCATCGAGCAGAACAACGACGAGAACGGCATTATCTTCCCCCTGCCCCTGGCGCCGGCGCAGTGCATCCTGCTGTGCCTTGATCCGGGCAAGGAAGAGGTCGCCGCCAGGGCCGAGGAACTTTATGAAACCCTGCGGGCAAGCAGCCTCTCCGTCCTGCTGGACGACCGCGAGGAGCGCCCCGGCGTAAAGTTCAAGGACGCCGATCTGCTGGGCGCGCCCATGCAGCTTGTCGTCGGCGGCAAGGGGCTGGCGCGCGGCGTGGTGGAATGCAAGGATCGCCGTACCGGCGAAAAGGGCGAGCTGCCGCTGGAAGGCTTCGCGGACGCCTTTGCCGCCTGGGCCGATTCCGTGAAGCGGGGCTGGGAAGAGTCGCGCCGGTAGCGCGCGCAACGCCCTTGTTTGTGTTTTTGCCCTTTTAAGGGTATGCTTGGCGACATGGCCTGAAAAGGCGATAGCGTCCGTCGGCGCCGTCGCCTTTTCAGGTCTGAGCATGCGCTGCTCCCCGGCCAGCGACGCACTGCGTTTCCGCGGCCTCGGAGTGCGCGCCGGCTGCCGTTTTCGGCTGTCATGCCCGAAAAAAAGGGGGAGGGGCCATGCCGCGTTTCCGTCTCTGGATGCATATCCTTGCGCTGTGGGCCGCGCTGCTGTGCGCCGATCTCCTCAAGGCGGAAGAGGGCGCCTTGCGCGTTGGCATCGAAGACGACTATTTTCCGTTTTCCTTCGTGGACGAGCAGCGGAAGCGCACGGGCTTTGACGTCGAGTTCGCGGAAGCCGTCTGCGAACGTCTGCAGTGCAAATGCGTCCTTGTCGCCCTGCCGTTCGACGAGCTGCTGCGTCAGACGGGGAGCGGCGAACTCGACTTTTCCGTGGCCGGCATGGCCGCCACCGAGGAACGCAGGCGCTCGCTGCTGTTCAGCGACGTTTATTACCGCTCCCACTCCATCTATATCGGCGCCGCCGATATCGATACTATCGAAAAGCTGCGGGGCGGGACCATCGGCGTAAAGCGAAAGACCCTTCAGGCGGAGTATCTGGCGTCGCGCTGGCGCGGCACGGCGCACATCGTCTCTCGCTTCGAGGATACGGACGAACTGTTTGCCGCGCTGGAGCGGGGCGGTCTGGACGCCGTCTTTGTGGACGGCTTTGCCGGCTACGCCTTCCTCAAGACGCCGGAAGGCCGCCGGTTCGGCCTGCTGGCCGATCCGCTGCTGCCCAGTCCCTCCTCCTCCTCCGGCTCGCGCATCGCCATTGCCAGGACGCGCGCCGATCTTGTGCCCGCCATCAACGAGGTCATCAAGAAAATTCGTCTGGAAGGCACGTTCAGCAAGTTGTCCCGAAAGTATTTTTCCTTTGATATCTATTAATTTAACGTCTGATACTAATCTGTTGGAAGCATTTGCAAAGGGCGGCGCAGGAAAATGTCTGTTTCGGTTCGCGACGCGCAGGGGGAAAGAATCGTCCCCCGCACAGCCGGACGCCGCCCCGGGGCGGCGGCGTCGTGGTCATTCAGGGGCAACGCATGAAACGCATATCGGCGCGAACAGTCAGCTGGTGCACTCTGGTGCTGGAGGGCGTCTTTATTGTCGCGGTCTATCTGCTGCTGTACGCCAATGTGCAGAGTATCGAACGCATGGTGGGCGAATCCCGCGAAGCCCATCTTCCTTCCATTCAGGAAGGGCAGCGCACGCTGCTCAATCTGGAGTATCTGCGCCATTCCATTTCTCTTTTGCGGCAGGCGCCAAACGAGGAATTCCTGCGAAGCACCATGATCGGCATTCGGGCCCTTCTGGCCGAAGTCGTCTTTGATCGCCGCGTGGACGGCTCGACGCTCAAGGACCTGTCCGCGCCCGTGCGGGAGCTGGGCGTCTCCAGAAGCCGCGCCCTGCGCCTGCACGCCGTCCTGCTCGGAAGAATCCATTCCTTTCTCAGCGTCTGCGAAAAGCACGGCGGAAACGCGGACGCCGCGACCTCCGCCGCCTTGTGGCGGGGGTGCATGAATCTGACGGAGTACTCCGCGCCGGAGCTGGAAGAGCGCATGCAGGACATGACGGCGTCGCTTCCGGCGGAACGGCGGGACGCCGCCCGCATCGCCGCGCGTCGCGTGCTCGAAGTCGCGGCGTCCCTGCGCGAGGAAGACGCCCGTTCAGGACGCCTGACGGAGGATATCCTTGCGCGCCTGACGGCCTTCCGCGTGGCGAAGTCCGATTCCGAAGTGAAGCTGATCTACGGCGAACTTGCGACAATTTCGCAAAATGCGGAAAAAATTCATACGGTCGCGCTGCATCTCTGCATCGGCTTTACCTGTTTTCTGGCGCTGCTGGGCTGGCTGCTGCACCGGCATCTCCTTCAGCCCATCATGCAGGCCGCGCGCACGCTTTCCGATATCCGCAACGGACGCCAGGTCGTCTCCTTCCCGTCTTCCAAGATCAGGGAACTGGATTCCATGATTCAGGTGCTCCCCCTGCTGCATCATGATATTCAGGCCAAGGACGCCCGATCCTCCGAACTGGAAAAGGAGCAGGAAAAGCTCATGGACATGAGCTTCCGCGACGCCCTGACCGGCATTTCCAACCGGCGCGCGCTGGACACGCTCCTGAAAAACGGGCTGGCGGACAAAAACGCCGCCATTCTCATGTTTGATATCGACCTGTTCAAGCAGTATAACGATTCGCTCGGGCACCTGGCCTGGGACGAGGCGCTGCGGCGCGTGGGCGAGATCGCGTCGCGCTGCGCCGGGCAGTTCTGCACGCCCTATCGTTACGGCGGCGAGGAATTTGTCATTATATGTCACGGCGAGGGCGCCAGACCGGAAAGGGTGCGCGAAGTGGCGCACAACCTGATGAACCTGCTTGAAGCCGCCCGCATTTCGCATCCGGCGTCGCCCTGGGGGCGCCTTACCATGAGCATCGGCATCGCCTTCCGCCCCACGGGCGTCAGCTCCCTGCACGAGGTGCTGGATCAGGCCGACAAGGCCCTGTACCGCGCCAAGAGCCGCGGGCGTCATCGCATAGAGGAAGCGGAGTCCGACAACGCCTGACGCCGGGCGACTCCCCCCGGAACCTGCAACCAGTCTTTTGTCATGCAGACTCTTTCGCCGCCGGAAGACGGCATCATTCTCGGCGTCCGCGCCCTGACCGAACGCCTGCGGCGGACGCTTGAGGCGCGCTTTCCCTTTGTCTGGGTGCGCGGCGAGGTCACCAATCTTTCGCGCCCCGCTTCCGGGCACGTCTATTTCAGTCTCAAGGACGCGGACGCGCAACTGCAGTGCGTCTGCTTCCGCGATCGCAACAGACAGGGCCGCTCCTTCGATCCCCTGACGGGCGAAGTCTACGACAAGCCCCCTCCGGCGCCGTCGGAGATACTGCAAAACGGTCTGGAAGTCCTGTGCGCCGGCCATGTGGGCGTCTACGCGCCTCGCGGCGTCTATCAGCTCGTCGTCGATCTGGTGCAGCCCGCGGGCGCGGGCGGTCTGGCGCAGGCCTTCGAGGAACGAAAGCGCCTTCTGGCCGCCCGGGGCTATTTCGCGCTTGAGCGCAAGCGGCCCCTGCCTCGTGATCCGCAGCGCGTGGCCCTGCTTACCTCGCCCTTCGGCGCGGCCGTGCACGATTTTCTGGAACTCTCCCGCGCAAGGGGCAGCGGCGCGCATATCCGCCTCTTTCCCATACGGGTGCAGGGCGAGGGCAGCGTCGAAGACGTGACGCGGGCCATGCGCGAGGTCGCGGAACAGGGCTGGGCGGAAGTCGTCGTGATCGTGCGCGGCGGCGGCTCGCTGGAAGACCTCTGGACCTTCAACGAGGAAGAGGTCGCCGCGGCGATCTTTCAGTCGCCCGTCCCCGTGCTGGCCGGCATCGGGCATGAAGTGGACGTCACTTTGGCCGACATGACCGCCGACGTGCGCGCGGCCACGCCTTCCCATGCGGCGCAGCTCCTCTGGCCGTCGCGCGCGGAGCTGACGCAGCGCGTGGACGAGTGGGAACTGGCCCTGCGCCGGGCCGCGTCCGCCGCTCTCGATCGGCGCGATCGCGCGCTGGAAAACGCCGCGCGCCTGCTGGAACAGCGTTCCCCCGAACGGCGTCTGGAACGTCTGGAACAACGGGCCGTTCTGCATGAAGACCGGCTTCATGCGGCCATGCGCCGCCTCCTCGACGAGGCCGCCCTCCGTCTGGAACGGCTGGAACCCCGCCTGCGCCGCTTCGAGCGGGAACCCGATTCCCGCGAGGCCCCCCTGCGTCTTCTGGAAACCCGGCTGCGCGGCGCCGTCGCGTCCCTGCTGGACAGGCGCCAGCTGCTGCTGGAACGTCTCGACGCGGCGCTCGCGGGCAAGGACCCGGAGGCGCCCCTGCGGCGCGGGTATGCGCTGCTGCGCGACGCCGGCGGCAGGCCCGTCGTTTCCGCCGCCGCCCTGCGCGCCGGCGACGCCATTGCCGTGCGCCTGCGCGACGGCCGCGTCGACGCCGTCGTGACAGGCGCGCACAAGGAGCATTGATGATGAAACTTCCCGCTCTGGCGGGCGCGGCGCTGCTGCTCCTGCTGACCCTGTCCGTTTCCGCTTTCGCGGCCCTCGTTCTTGACGCGCCGGATCGCGTCGCGCGCGGCGACGCCTTCCTCGTGCTGGCGTCCTCGCCGCAGCCCGTGCGGCGCTTCACCTTTTCCTGGGGCGGCAAGGACTACGCCGCCGACGCCTATCAGGAAAACGACCGCTGGCAGGCCGTGATGCTGCTCGGCATGCCGCTGGAGGAAAAACAGGCTTCCCGCACGCTGACCGTAAGCGACGGCGCGGGCGCCGCGTCGGCCTCCGTCGCCGTTTTCGACAGAAAGCGCCCCGTGCAAAAGCTGACCGTGGACAAGAAATATGTGTCGCCGCCCCCGGAAGTCATGGCCCGCATCAAGGACGATCGGCGCAAGGTGGCGCGCGCCCTGGCCGTCTATTCGTCCTTCCGCCGCTGGACTGCCCCCTTTGAACGTCCGGTGGACGGCGGCGTCTCCAGTCTGTACGGCCTCCGGCGCGTGTTCAACGGGCAGCCGCGCGGCTTCCACAAGGGGCTTGATCTGCGTTCCCCCGAAGGAACCCCCGTCAAGGCCTGCGCCGACGGCGTCGTCACGCTGGCGGACAACCTGTATTTTTCCGGCAACGCCGTCTATCTTGATCACGGCCTGGGCGTCGTTACCGCCTATCTCCATATGTCAAAGATTCTGGTACGCCCCGGCGACAGCGTGCGGCGCGGACAGACCATCGGTCTGGTCGGCGCCACCGGGCGCGTTACGGGGCCGCATCTGCATCTGACCCTGCTGGCGCAAGGGCAGTCCGTGGATATTTTGCCCTTGCTGGAGAAGGTGGAAAAACGCTAAACTCCTGTTTCACGAAGCCCGCCCCGAAGCGGCTTCAGAGGGAGGTGGCCCGCATGGGCGCACGGGAAAGCAGGAAAAATGCGTTCGAGACGCGTCTTGCGCGTCTTCAGGAAATCGTCAACGCCCTGGAAAGCGGCGATCTGCCGCTGGAGCAGGGCATGGCCCTGTACCGCGAAGGCGTGGAGTGCGCGCGCCTCTGCCGCAAGCGGCTGGAAGAGGCGCGCCACGAGGTGCGCCTCTGGCGGGACGGCCAGGAACTGGATTTTGACGCGGAAGCCGCGCGCGGCCAGGACGCGGCGCGCGAAGAGGATGATGAGCGATGATGAGCGGCGAAGATATGAAGGCCCTGCTGTTGCGCCGGGCCCGTATGGTGGAAACATTCCTGCCGTCCTGCGTGGAGCTTGATATGCCGCCGCGCCTGCGGGACTCCATGCTCTACAGCCTTCAGGCGGGCGGCAAGCGCCTGCGCCCCGTTCTCTGCCTGAGCTGCGCCGCCCTGTTCGGGCTGGCGGAAAGCGTCGCGCTGCCCTTTGCCGCCGCCATCGAAATGATTCATACCTATTCCCTCATTCATGACGACCTGCCCGCAATGGACGACGACGATCTGCGCCGGGGCAAGCCCTCCAACCACAAGGCCTTTGACGAGGCGACCGCCATCCTTGCCGGAGACGGCCTGCTGACCGACGCTTTCGGCCGCATGACGACCGTGGATCTGCCCGCGTCGCGCGTGCTGGCCGCCATCGGCGAAATGGCCCGCGCCGCCGGCTCCGCCGGCATGGTCGGAGGGCAGGAGTGGGATATGC
The DNA here is from genome assembly GCA_944324555.1 of uncultured Desulfovibrio sp. Lineage (GTDB taxonomy): Bacteria > Desulfobacterota > Desulfovibrionia > Desulfovibrionales > Desulfovibrionaceae > Desulfovibrio. The sequence continues at coordinate 16,337 of CALUWU010000009.1, read as the reverse complement.
TCTATACCGGCATGCCCCCCGTCTCGCTGGAGGAGCTGCGGCGCATGCACGCCATGAAGACAGGCGCGCTGCTGCGCGCTTCCTGCGTCTGCGGCGCCCTGCTGGCAGGCGCGGAAAGCGCCGATCTGCACAAGATCAGCCGCTACGGCGCGGCCCTCGGCGTCGCCTTCCAGATCGCCGACGATATTCTCGACGTCGTGTCCGATACCGAAACGCTCGGCAAACCCGCGGGCAGCGACGCGGAACACGGCAAGAATACCTATCCTTCCCTTGTCGGCCTCGACGAAAGCCGCCGCCTCGCGCGGGAACAGGCCGATCTGGCGCGGGATGCGCTGGCCTCGTTCCACGGACCGGAAGCCGATTTCCTGCGGGCCCTGGCCCTCTATACCGTAACGAGGGCGGCCTGATATGTCTCAGTCTCCTTCCCATGAGCCGGACGCGGCCCTGAGTCCCTGCCCGCTGCTGGAAAGCGTCTCCTCGCCGGCGGATATAGCAAAATTCTCGGACGCCCAGCTCGCGCAACTGGCGGAAGAGGTGCGCCGCCGCATCGTGGACGTCGTTTCCCGCACGGGCGGCCATCTGGCCCCCTCGCTGGGCGTGACCGATCTGACCCTGGCCCTGCTGGCCTGCTTCAACTTTGAAGAGGACAAGCTGATCTGGGACGTGGGCCATCAGGCCTACGCCTACAAGCTCCTGACCGGACGGCGCGACGTCTTCCCCTCCCTGCGGCAGTGGGGCGGCATCTCCGGTTTCCCCCGCAGAACGGAAAGCCCCTACGATCACTTCGGCGTCGGCCATTCCTCAACGTCCATTTCCGCCGCTCTCGGCATGGCCCTCGCCCGCGACCTCTCCGGGCTGCGCCACCATGTCGTCGCCGTCATCGGCGACGGCTCCCTCACCGGCGGCGAAGCCTTTGAAGGTCTCAACCTCGCCGGGCACATGGGGCGCCGCCTTATCGTCGTGCTCAACGATAACGAAATCTCCATTTCGCCCAACGTGGGCGCGCTCTCCCGCTTCTTGAGCAGAACGCTTTCCCGCCGCTGGGTGCGGCAGGCCCGCAAGGACGTTCTCGCCCTGCTGCGCGCCATTCCCCGCATCGGCAACAAGCTGGCGGAATACGCCATGCGCGGCGAATGGAGCTTCAAGTCGTTCTTCACCCCGGGCATGCTCTTCGAGGCCTTCCGTTTTACCTACATCGGGCCGGTCAACGGTCACGATATCCCGGCCCTGCGCCGCCATCTGCAAATGGCCGCCGCCGTGGAAGACGGCCCGGTTCTCCTGCATGTGCGCACCCGCAAGGGCAAGGGCTACGCCCCGGCCGAGCAGGATCCCGTGCATTTTCACGGCGTGGGGCACTTCCACCCCGAAACGGGCATGCCCATCATTCCCGGCAAGGGCGCCGTGCCCTCCTTTACCGCAATCTTCGGCAAGACGCTGGTGGATCTGGCCGCGCAGGACAAGCGCATCATCGCCATTACCGCCGCCATGCCCGAAGGCACCGGAACCAACGCCTTTCAGGAGCGTTTTCCCGAACGCTTCGTGGACGTCGGCATCTGCGAGCAGCATGCCGTAACCTTCGCGGCCGGTCTCGCCTGTCAGGGCTACCGCCCGGCCGTGGCCATCTATTCGACCTTCCTCCAGCGCGCCTACGATCAGATTGTGCACGACGTCTGTCTGCAAAATCTGCCCGTCACCTTCTGCATCGACCGCGCCGGGCTGGTGGGCGAGGACGGCGCGACGCATCACGGCGTTTTTGATATCGCCTATCTGCGTCATATTCCGAATATGTCTCTTCTGGCGCCGCGCGACGAGGAACAGCTCCGGCATTGTCTGGCTTCCGCCTTTTCGCTCCCCGGCCCCTGCGCCATCCGCTACCCGCGCGGCGCCGGCTACGGCGTGCCCATGCCCGGCGATCCCAGAATCCTGCCCGTCGGCAAGGGCGAGTACCTGCTGGAAGGCAGCGACGTCGCCGTCATTGCCGTTGGCAGCCGCGTACACGCCGCCATGCGCGCCGCCGCCAAGGTGGCCGAAAGTCGCGGCGTCACCCCGCTGGTCTTTGACCCCGTCTGGCTCAAGCCCCTGCCGGAAGCCCAGCTCGTCGATATCGCCCGGCGTTTCCGGCGGATAGTCATCGTGGAGGAAGGCTGTCTTGCCGGCGGCTTCGGTTCCGCCGTGCTGGAATTCCTCAACGACCATAACCTGCTGAACGGCCAGCGCATCCGCCGCATGGGCATCGGCGACGCCTTCGTGGAGCACGGCAGCCAGACCCGCCTGCGCGAAGCCGCCGGCATCCGCTCCAGCCACATCGCCGCCGCCGTCGAAGAGCTGCTTGACTGGAAAGAATAAGAGACTGATTTTCCACCTGTTTAGGGTCAGGAGTCATTACGGTTTTCTTGAGGGGGAAGAAACCCCTTTTGCTTGCGGCAAAAAGGGGTTTCTTCCCCCTCAAACTCCCCCATCTTCCCCAAAACACGCGCATAATGTACTGACAGGTAAAGATGGACGTTGTTTAATGTAATATATGTATTTTTTTGTGTGTTGGCCCGCAGAAAACTTATCTTGATAATGAGTCCTGACCCTACCAAGCCCCCCATCCCTTCCCCAGCGCGTGTTATTCGGGAGGATGCGGCGTCGCGGGAGCGCGAGAGGCGTTCCGCGGGCCGCCGTCCCCCGGCGGGGGCGTGGACAAGGGCGCGGGCAAGATTTTTTTGAAGAGCGTTTTCCGACTGACGGAAGGCACTCTTTCCGCGAAGCGTCAGGCCGTATGGTTTGAAACGCAACGCGTTTCAAACTGAAAATACTCCAGGAGACCTTGCATCCGCTGCACGGCCTCGCTAAAAAAATCCAGGGACAGCTCTCCGGTAAAGGAGGTTGTCCACATGGAGCAGTTCCTACTGGACGCAGTCGCGCAAGTCGTGGCGGGCGTCATGGTGGCCTTGTTTACCTACTGGTTGAACCGTAGATAACAAGTTGCCCCTGTAGGAGCTGGACCTTCTACAGGGGCAGAAAACTTGTGAGATTGGAATCTCCGGGGAGCTGTCCCACGGGCAAGGGGTGTTGCGAGCATCTCTTGCCCTTCTTTTTTAGCTATTACCGCTGTCTTTGGCAAGTCTCCCTCTGAGATGTCAGCAAAGGGACTATTTTCCTCCACGTTTTTTTAGAGTGTTTCACTTCCCAGCGCGTGTTATTCGGGAGGATGCGGCGTTGCGGGCAAGATGTTTTTTTTGAAGAGCGTTTTCCGACTGACGGAAGGCGCTCTTTTGTTTTCGGGAGGATGATCACGGGGCGGCGGGCGCGTCTCTTTCCGGAGAGAGCGTTTTGCGGGACTGGACGAAGAAACGAACGTTTCCCCGGCGGAGTTCGGCGAAAATGGGGCCGGGGAGCTGGAAGAGGAGACCGCCGCGACCTTCCGCGCAGGCGCGTTCGAGGGCTGTCAGGGTGTCGTGGCGGGCTTGTCCGCCGTGGCGTCGGGCAAGGGTCTGGACGGCGCGATGAAAGAGACGCAGGCGGGCTGCGGGATGCAGGGGGCGCAGGAGGGCGCGGGGCAGGAAGATGCTTGCGCCGTCGTCCTGCCAGGGGGCTGCGGCAAGGGCGGCGTTCAGGTGCTGTTCCCAGAAATCGGCGTCGAGATCGGCAAGACGGCGCAGGCGCGTCAGAGCCTCGGAAAGGGCGGGGTTTTCCGCGCGCATGAGAGGCAGCAGGGTATGCCGGACGCGGTTTCTGGTAAAGCGGGCATCGTCGTTGCTTTCGTCTTCCCGCCAGCGAATGTCGCGGCTTTGCAGGTAGCGGCGCAGCGCGTCGGGGGGGATGGTGAGGAGCGGGCGCAGCAGACGGCGTTCATCGTCGCGGGCGGCCATGCCGCGAAGGGCGGGCCAGCCGGCGCCGCGCAGCAGCCGCAGAAGCATGTCTTCCTCGGCGTCGCCGAGGTGGTGCCCCAGCGCAATCCAGTCGGCCTGAAGGCGTTGCCGTTCGTCTTCCAGCGCCGCATACCGCAGACGGCGCGCGGCTTCTTCCACGCCTTCGCCCTGACGGCGATGGCGGGGAACGTCCACGGCGACGACGCGGCAGGGGATATTCAGGCTTTCGCAGACGGCGGCGGCGTGCCGGGCGTCTTCGGAGGCGCCGGGGCGCAGACCATGATCGACGGTCAGCGCCCATAATCGCCATTGCCGCGCGGGTGCGAGGCGCGAGAGAAGGGCGGCCAGCGCCAGAGAATCCGCTCCGCCGGAAACCGCCAGCAGCAGCCCCACCCCCCGCGTCATGCCAAGCCTGTCGCAGGCCTGCGCCGCGCTATGCGCCAGACGGGCCGCTTTTTTTTCTTCTTCAGGGGAGGCGAGCGTCTCTTTCATGCACTTCTTTTGCGTTTCGGGAAGGAGACGGCGGGCGGCTCCGTTCGGAAACTTCCGCGCGGCTTGCCGGGGGACGGCGGGAAAGGGGACGCCGGACGCGCCGGCCGCGAGGCGGAGCGATCAGACAAGCGGTTTTTGAAGAGGGAAGGGGAGTTTGAGGGGGAGGGGGAAACTTTTTTCCGCTGGAAAAAGTTTCCCCCTCCCCCTCAAGAAATCACAAACGTCTCCTACCCCGCGATTCCGGCGTCAAGGAGCAGGCTGTCGAGACTGGCGATCATCCGATCGCGGACGCCGGGATCGGCATAGCCGACGCAGTCGCAGCGGAGACGGCCCCGGGCGCGGACGAGAAATTCGAGCTTGACGGCGCCGTCCAGCAGCTCAAGAGCCATGACGTGGGGGCCGCATTCGGCGGCGTGTTCCCGTTGCAGGGGCGTCAGCAGCTCATCAGGCAGGGGCAGCCAGTAGAGGCCGGGCAGGCTTGCGGCCAGCCCACGGGCATCAAGGGAGGCGGCAAGGGCCGTCATCTTGTCTTCTGGAATATCGTCAACGAGGTAGGAGCGCATGGGAAACTAGCCTCCGGAACCGTTTTTGGCCGTACAGCCCGTATCAAGGTTGAAGAAGCGGCGGGCAAGGCTGATGCGCGGCGCGATGCCGTCCTGCGACATGGTTCCGTTTTTCAGGAACATGATGGGATCGTGATTGAGCTTGCTGACGATGGCGTGCGCCATGCATTCGAGGGCGGCGCGGGTTTCGTCGTCCTCGACGCCGAGCCGCTTGAGCGTCTTGGCGACCTCTTCCTGGGCCACCTGCTCGCCGCGCCGGATGATATCCACGATGGTCGGCTGCACGTCGAGACTTTGCGTCCACTGCTCGAAGTAACCGACCTCCTCCTCGACAATGGCCTCGGCCTTGCGGGCTTCGTCGCGGCGCCCGGCGAGGTTTTCCTCGACCACTTCCTTGAGGTCGTCGATATCGTAAAGATAGACGTTATCAAGGCTGTTGACGTCGGGGTCGATATCGCGGGGCACGGCGATATCGATGAAGAACATGGGTCTGTTCTTGCGGGCCTTGAGCACGGTGCGGATATCGCGGGCGCGGATGACGGGCTCCGGGGAACCCGTCGAGGTGATGATGATATCCACTTCGTGAAGATACTGGGGCAGGGTTTCAAAGGGGATGGCCCGACCGTGAAACTGGGAGGCGAGCTCTTGCCCGCGCGCCAGGGTGCGGTTGGCGACGATGATTTCCCGGACGCCCGCCTGAAGCAGATGGGTGGCGGCCAGCTCCGCCATTTCCCCCGCGCCGACAAGCATGGCGCTGTGCTCGTGCATGTCGCCGAAGATGCGCTTCGCAAGCTCGACGGCCGCGTAGCTGATGGACACGGCGCTGGAGGCCACGGCGGTTTCCGTGCGAACGCGCTTGGCCACGGAAAAGGCCTTGTGCAGCAGGCGGTTGAGAACGACGCCCACGCTGTGCGCGGCCACGGCCTTCCGATAGGCCCCCTTGAGCTGCCCGAGAATCTGGGGTTCGCCCAGCACCATGGAGTCGAGGCTTGACGCCACGGTGAAGAGATGGCGCACCGCGTCAAGATTCTTGTGGATATAGACGTAGTTACGCAATTCTTCCACATCGGCGTCCCGGGCGGCGGCCCAGTCGCGCAGCAGTTGCTCGGCCGCCTCGCCCGACCCCGTCGCCAGCAGCTCCACCCGGTTGCAGGTGGAAAGGATCAGGGATTCGTTGAGGTTGCCTTTACAGGGCACGGCCCAGGTATCGGGGGCGCAGAAATCCACAAGGGCGAATCTTTCCCGCACGTCCACGCCGGCCGTGCGGTGATTGAGGCCCACAAGAACAATATCGCAATCCATATTACTGCTGCCGAATGAACGCGTGGTGGGTTTCCATGAAAGTGTTCACCACAATGATGGAGAACAGGCACAGGCAGAAGATCAGCACGGCCATGCGGGCGGGCTTGCGGCCACGCCAGCCGCAGGACAGTCTGCCGTGGAACACATAGGCCAGAACGGCCCAGACGATAAAGCTGATGACCTCCTTGGGGTCGCCGCTGAAGGCGGCGCCGAAGACGGGCTTTGCCCAGAGCAGGCCCGCGGCGATGCCCAGCGTATACAGGGGGAAGGAGGTCAGCATGGTAAAGGCGTTGAGCTTGTCCAGCAGGGCAAGGGCGGGCATGTCCTGAAGGAATCCCTGCATGCGCTGCTTGCTCTTGATGCGCCCCTCAAGCAGGAGGAACAGCGCGCCGGCGCCGAAGCCAAGGGTAATGAAGCCGAGACTCAGGAAAAGCGCGCCGATGTGCAGGGCGTAGAACGAGGCCTTGAGCGAGGCGGGAATGACGACCAGCGAACCGAGGTAAAGGGCGCTGGTGGCGAAAAGCAGCAGGCTCAGGGGGGCGGCGAAGAGCAGGGGACTTTCCTGCCGGAAGCGGATGCGGCCCACGATGCCGCACAGGACGACAAACCAGGCCAGCATCTGCAAGTACGCCCCGTAGCTCAGGCCGCCGGGCAGCATCTTGTGAAAGCCAAGGATCAGCAGCAGCGTCTGGCAGACAAAGCCCGCCACGGCCAGCCACGCGCCCCAGCGCCGGGCGGCGGCGTTTCGCAGCAGCATTCCCGCGATGCCGGCGGCGGAGGAAGCGCCGTAGCAGCACAGGGTCAGAAGAGTGGAAGTTTCAGGCGACAGCATCGAGCAACTCCGTTATCCGGTCGCGCAGGGCCGGGGGAAGCGTTTGTTCCAGCAGGGCGCGGCAGCCGTCCAGGTCGCCGCGTTCCAGGCAGTCTTGGAGGGAAGACGCCGCCAACGTGCGAAAGATGCGCGTATTTTGCCTTGTATCCATGCCGAGGGCAAGAACGAGAGGACGCAACTCGCTCATGAGCCGCGCCATGCGGGCGCGGGGCGCAAGCCACGCCTCCAGTTCGCCGCGCCAGCGTCGCGCCAGCGCGGGACTGCCGCCGCCGGTGCTCAGGGCCGCGGTCAGGCAGTCCGCCCGGGCGACGGCCGGCACGATCATGTCGCCCTCGCCGGGGGCGTCAGCGCAATTGCAGATCAGCCCCAGCCGGGCGCACAGGGCGGCGATGCGGGCGTTTTCCTCGCGGGAGCCCGTGGCCGCGAAGACCAGACGGCAGGGGCGCAGATCCTCTTCCGTACAGGGGCGGGCGAAGAAGCGCACGGCCGCATGACGCAGCAGGGCGCGCCCTTCCTCGTCGTCGGGTTCGCCGAGGTCGAAGACATGCACCGCGGCGGGCGCGCAGGCAAGAAGCCCCGCGACCTTGCGGCGGCCGACGCCGCCGAATCCGGCCACAAGGCAGGTGCTGGCGCGCAGGGAAAGGAAAAGGGGATAGGCAGGAGCGTCCATATGGCGGCGGGGCTGAAGGTGAGGCGCTCGGGGCGCAAGGGGAGTATACAGATAAGACGCCGGAGCGCAAGCGCCGGACGTCCGGGCCGTTTTCTTGCTTCGGCGCGCGCTCTTCTGTAGGATGGCGCGCGGGCCGCCGGAGCGTGCGTCAGGGGCTGACGGCGCAAAGCGGGGCGGCCGACGGGAGTTTCATGCCGGTCAATATCGTGTTGCAAACCGCCCGGTTCGGCGATCTGGTGCAGACGACGCGCCTGCTGCGGACGCTGGAGGGGCGGGGAGAGCTGCATCTTGTGGTGGAACGAGGTCTGGCCTCGCTGGCGCGCCTGCTGTTTCCCGCGGCGCGGGTGCACGCCCTCGCGCTGTATCCGCCGGACGAGGCCTCGCTCGCGGAGAGCAACGCGGCGGTCCTGCGCGAGCTGAAGGCGCTGTCGGCGGACGCCGTCTACAACTGCAATTTTTCGCCGATCAACGCCGCCGTCTGCCGCTGCTTTCCCCGGGAGACGGTCATGGGCTATCGTCCCGCCCCCGGAGGCACGGCCCGTTCGCCGTGGATTCGGCAGGTTTTCCGCCTGACGGAACGGCGGCGCGAGACAAGCCTCAACCTTGTGGACGTCTGGGGGCATCTTGCCGCCGACCCGGCGCCGCCGGACAGCGTGAATCCTCCGGCCCGCCCCGGCGGGCGCGGCATCGGCGTCACGCTCGCCGGGCGTGAATCCCGCCGTTCCCTGCCCATGCCCATACTGGCGCAGGCCGTGCAGACGGCGTTTCAGGCGCTGGGCGGGCCGCCCGTCTACCTGCTGGGCAGCGCCTCCGAACAGCCGGCGGCCCGCAAGCTGCTGCGGCTGCTGCCGCCGCGCATGCTCTCGCAGGTGCGGGATCTGAGCGGCAAGACGGACTGGCCCGGACTGACGGAGGCCGTGCGCGGGCTGGACGCCCTGCTGACGCCGGATACGGGCATCATGCATCTTGCGGCCCATCTGGGCGTCCCTGTCTACGCCTTCTTCCTTTCGTCGGCCTGGTGTCACGAGACCGGCCCCTACGGCGCGGGGCATCATGTCTGGCAGACGGATATCGCCTGCGCGCCCTGTCTGGAATCCGCGCCCTGCCCGCGCGAGGTGGCCTGCCTGCCGCCGTTTGCCGGCGGCGCCTTCCTGCGCTCGCTGGTTCTGACGCTGCGCGGGGAGGCCGCCGAGCCCGTCCTGCCGGGCGTGCGGCTGTGGCGCAGCGGGCTGGATGCGCTGGGGACGACGTTCCTCAGCGAGGGCGATCCCGACGCCGTGGCCCGCGCGGCCCTGCGTCGTCGCCTGATGGAAAAGCTGCAACTGGCTGAACCCCGTTCGGAAAGCCGGGAAGAAGCCGACTGGTGCGCGCGTCTGACCAGGGAGACGGACTGGATGCTGCCGCCGGGGAGGTATTGCTGATGGCCGACGTTTCCTTGAAAATTCTTGTCGTCCTGCCCATGTACGGCGGTTCCCTGCCCATAGGCCGCCATTGCGTCGCGGCGCTGCGCGATCTGGGGCACAGCGTTCAGGTCTTTGACGCGCCCCGTCTCTATCCGGCCTTTACCGGGCTGAAGGAACTGGGCCTGCCGCCCATGAGCGTCGGCCCGCTGGAAAACAGTCTCCTGCAGGTGGTGGGGCAGGCTGTCTGGACGCATGTGGAGTGCTGGCGGCCGGACCTTGTGCTGGCGCTGGCCCAGGCTCCCCTGAACCGGCTTGTTCTGCAACGGCTGAAGCGGGCGGGCGTGCGGACGGCCATGTGGTTTGTCGAGGACCACGCCGTCTTCGACTACTGGAGAGCCTACGCGCCCCTTTACGACGTTTTTGCCGTCATACAGAAGGAGCCCTTTGTTTCCCTGCTGCGCGATCTGGGGCAGCCGAACGCCCCCTATCTGCCGCTGGCGGCCCTGCCGTCCTTCCATCGCATGCCGGAGCTGTCGCCGGAAGAGCGGGCGGAATACGGCGCGGAAATAAGCTTTCTCGGCGCGGGCTATCCCAACCGGCGCGCGGCCTTTCGCGCGCTGGCGGACAGGGATTTCAAGATCTGGGGTTCGGACTGGGACGGCGAGACGGCGCTCGCCCGCAACATTCAGCGCGGCGGCGCGCGCATTTCGGCGGAAGAGAGTGTAAAAATCTACGCCGCCGCCGATATCAATCTCAATCTCCATTCCTCCGTCTTTGCCGACAAGCTGGTCAGCGGCGGCGATTTCGTCAATCCCCGCACCTTTGAACTGGCCTGCATGGGCGCGTTCCAGCTGACGGATCGGCGCCGTCTGATGCCGGAACTCTTCGCGGCGGACGAGCTGGCCGTTTTCGACTCCATGCCGGAATGCCTGTCCCTGATTGATCATTTCGCCGCCCATCCCGAGGAGCGCGCCGCCTTTGCGGCCCGCGCCCGCGCCCGCGTCCTGCGGGATCACACCTACCAGCAGCGCATGCGCGCCCTGCTGGAGTATACGGCGGAGCGGCTTGGCCCCTGGCCGGAAGACGGCCGCCCCGCGAGCGCGCTGGAAAGCGTGCCGGAAAACATGCGCGCTTCCCTGCCGCCCCTGCTGGCGGAGCTGGGGCTGCCGCCGGACGCCCGTTTCGACGACGTGACGGCGGCCCTGCGCGCCCTGAACGGCCCCGTGCCGGAGCCCGGCGTCCGCCTTCTGCTGCTGGACGAATGGCGCGGGCTTCACGGCCGGAAGGGACGGGGCGCATGAGCGTTTTGCCTTTGAAAAAGGCGAAATGCGAGGCGGCGTCGTCGCACTCCATATGAAAATGCGCGAAAAGGCGGCGGGTTCCGAATGGAACCCGCCGCCTTTTCGCGCCTGCCAACAATAATTCGTATTTTTTTGGGGGGGGAGGGAGACCCTTTTCCGCCGGCGCGAGAGAATCAGGCCTTTCCGCAGCGAAGCGAGGAAAGGCGTTCCCGTAGTTCTTCCCCCTCAAGAAAGCGTAATGAGCCTGACCCTAGCCGGCCTGCTCCGGGCCTGCTTCGGGAGCGGCTTCCGGCGCTTCGGGAACATCGGGCGCCGGCAGTTCCTGCGGCGGCAGATCGGGTTCCGGGAGCGGCGCCTCCTGTTGCAGGGCGTCGGGGGCCGGATCATGCAGGGGCCATTCCCAGAGCGCGGCGTCGGGCACGACGGGGGCGGCCGCCTCAAGCGTGAAGGGAAGCAGGTAGGCTATTCCCATCAGCAGGGCGATCGTCAGCGAAAACTTGTGGCGCAGCGGCGTCTTGCTGGAACTGGCCGCGGCCCAGAGAAGGGCGGGAATGAGCCAGAGAAGCAGGGGAATGCTTTGCAGCAGGGCGTCGTGTCCGGTAAAGACGCCGTTCTGCCAGCGATCATAGACGGTCAGCCCGTTGAACGCCAGCATGAGCAGCCAGAGGGCGAGCCAGCCGTTGCGGGCCCAGGAGGCGCACCAGGGCAGGGTCGCGTTGTAGTGGTCGCGCCCGTAATCGTCGAGCCTGCGGCGGAGTATGAGCCAGAACGCCCCAAAGGCCGCGGGCAGGGTCAGGAGCAGGAGCAGACTGTAGGCCAGCGGGGTCGCCAGCGGAAGAAAGATGTCCAGCAGGGGAGGGAGTTCCGGCACCTGTCTGCTGCGGAGGGCCTCCAGAACGCTGTCAACGACGGGCGCAAGATGGGCGGAGGCCAGCCCGAGCAGAAAGGCCGCGTAAGCCAGAACGCCCTGAACAAGGCCGAGTATCGCATGGAGCCAGGGAGCCTTTTCCAGCAGCTTCGCGGCGAAAAAGACAAGGCTGGAGAGCAGGGTCGCCGCGGCCAGCAGCAGCCAGGAGGCTTCAAAGACCATTGCCAGCTGGGGCGCGGGCGAAAGATAGAGCCAGAGACGCATGCCGATCAGCAGCCCCCAGCCCAGCGTCATGCCGAGCATGGAGAGCTGGCGGGCGCATTTGTTGAAGGACTTGCGCCGCTGGCGCGCCCCTCTGGCCTGCGCCGCCGCGCTGAAGAGACCAAGGCCGGCAAAGGCGAGGAAAAAGGCCGGCGGCACGGTCAGGGCAAGAATGTCCAGCGCGGTCTGTAAGAAGGGGTAGGTGGCGAGAAAGGCTTGCACAGCGTTCATGGCAGTTCTCCGCCTGCGTCGGGATGGCTCCGCGGAAGGCAGGCCTCGTCTATAATTTTTTTGTCTATCTGCCCTAAATTTCAACTCCCTGCAAGATCGCTTGCAAAGCGTGTTTTCTTGGGGCATAAACGGGCCAGAGGGGCTTATGAAAAATTTGCAGATATGCTATTGTGTTGTAGGACTTTGCCTGCTCGGATGCAGCGGCAAGGCGGATACCTCCGCCGCGCTGGAGCAGGCGGCTCAGAAAAGCACCGAACAGCGTCTTGAGCGCCTTGAGCATCAGATGGAGACGCTGGATCAGCGTGTGGATACGCTGGGCGACACGACGTACGAAGTACGCACCAAGAGCGGCAAGGCGACGTCCATGGTAGTTGTGCCGCGCGTCGAGGGCGAAAAGCCCGTCGCCGTGCAGAAGGCCGCTCCTGCGCAGAAGGCCGCGACCGCTCCGGCCCGCTCTTCTTCGACGCATTCCCGCATCATCAATCCCGCGGCCACGCCCGCGCCGTTCCCGCGCCCGCAGCAGGCGGCGACGCCGGCGGCCGTCGCGGCGAAGACCGGCGCCGCGGAAAAGGCCGCCGCGCGGCCCGCGCCCGCCAGTCAGGGCGCTTCCGGCAGCATCGGCACGCCGGATCGCGTCGCCGGGCCGTCGGGCAGCATCGCGCCGGACGCCGCCGCCACGGCGACGCCCGCCGGAGTGCAGGATCTGGCCCTGCCGCCTTCCGAAGCGCCGGTACCCGACGTCTCCCACCTGCGGAGCCTGCAGGAAGACAAGGCGGGAACGCTTACGCCGGTTCCGCCGCGCACGTCCGCGGGGCAGCCTGCCTCGTCGTCCGCCATTCCTCCCGTGCCCGCCGTGCCGGCCATTCCCGACGCCGGTTCCGCCGTGCCCAACATCGCCGCCGCGCCGGTAAAGGCCGCCGCTCCGGCCGCGCAGCCCGCGCCCGCTCCCACTCCCGCGCCGCAGAAGGCCGCGCCCGCGCCGCGCGCGGCAAAGGGAGAGAAGGCCGCCTATGATCAGGCGCTCCGCACCCTGAACGCCGGCCGCACCGCCGACGGCATCGCCCAGTTCCAGACGCTGCTCCAGCAGTATCCGCAGGGGCGCTATGCCGCCAACGCTCATTACTGGATTGGCGAAGGCTACTACTCTCAGGGCAAGCTGCAGGACGCCCTGCAACAGTTCCGCACCGTGGATCAGTCGTTCCCCCGTCATCACAAGACGGCGGACGCCTTGCTCAAGGCCGGCATGACCATGAACCGCCTTGGCGACGCCCAGGGCGCGAAGCAGCTGTATCAGCAGGTGATCGATCGATTCCCCAATTCGCAGGCCGCCAGGCGGGCCCGCGGGCTTGTCCGTTAATATGCAATGTCCGCGCTGGCGCGAACTGGACGCCGAGCAGCGCAAGGAATACTGGGCTTCCCTCGCTCTCCGGCATTGCCGGGGCCTGGGGGCCCGTTCCTGTTTCAAGCTGCTGCGCGCCTGCGGTTCCGCGCTTGACGCCGTGCGGCGTCACAGGGAATGGACGGACTTCGGCCTGCGGCCAGAACCCGGACGCTTCCTGAAAAGCGACGCCTGGCGCCAGCCCGCGCGCGAAGAATGGGACGCCGCAGCGCGTCTTAATCCGTGCATACTTCTCTGGACGGATTCCCGTTATCCGTCGCTCCTGCGCACGCTGCCGGACGCGCCGCTTTTTCTGTACTGCGAAGGCGACGCGTCGCTGCTGCGTTCGCCCTGCTTCGCCATTGTTGGCGCCCGCAAGGCGGGGGAGCAGGCCCGGGCCGTGGCGGCGCACATGGCGCGCTACCTTGCCGCCTGCGGTCTGGCCGTCGTTTCCGGCATGGCGCAGGGCGTCGACGCGGCCGTACACGGCAGCGCCCTGCAACAGGTGGGGCGCAGTATCGGCGTTCTTGGCGCGGGCATCGATATCGTCTATCCCCAGTCCAACCGGGGGCTTTTCGAGCGCATGCGCCGCGACGGCCTGCTGCTGTCCGAATTCGCGCCCGGCTCCCGTCCCCAGCCCGGAAATTTCCCCATACGCAACCGCATCATCAGCGGCCTCAGCCTCGGCGTGCTCGTGGTCGAGGCCGCCGAGCGCTCCGGCAGCCTGATCACCGCGCGACTGGCTCTTGAACAGAATCGCGAGGTTTACGCCGTTCCCGGCGCGGCGCTGGACAGCCATAATTTCGGAACGCACAATCTTGTCCGGCAGGGCGCGCGCCCCGTGTTCAGCGCGGAAGACATCATGCGCGATCTTGCGCCGCGCCTGCTGGAGTACGGTTTTTCCCGGCCAGCCTTCCCGCCGGCGGAGCTTGCCGCCCCGGCGGACGATGATGCAGCGGACGCCGCGCCGGCGGAAAGCGCGCCGTCCCCGGCAGCATCCGCCGCGGACGGCGCCGGGACGGACGATCTGCGGCGCCTTCTGGACGCCATTCCCGACGACGGCGCGCGCATTCTGGCGGCCCTGCGTCGCGGGGGGGCGCTTCAGGCCGACGATCTGGCGACGGCCGTCTCGCTGGAGAGCGCGGCGCTTAACGCCGCCCTTGTGCGTCTGGAACTTCTGGGAGAAGTGCGCCGCCTTCCCGGCGCGCGGTACGAGGCCGTTTCATGAGAACATCGCGCGCGCCCATTCGGGTCTTTCTTGACGAGGAGCTTGACGCCGCCGAGGCGCGGGCTATCGACGACTTTTTGCAGTGGATGGATATTCAGAAGGGCGCTTCGGCGGCGACGCGGCGCGCCTACGGTACAGATCTGCATCAGTTCGCCCAGTTCCTTTCCCGGCGCGGCTGCGCGCTGGCCGACCCCGGAAGCATCGGGCGGCGCGACGTGGAGGCCTTTGTGGCCGAACTCTTTCGGGCGGGCGAGGCAAAAAGTTCTCTTGCGCGCAAGCTCGCCGCCGTGCGAACCCTGTTCCGCTTCTGGGTGCGCTCCGGCGCGCTGGAAGACAACAGCGCCGCCCGCGTGCCCAACCCGCGTCAGGAGCAGCGCGCCCCGCGCCTGCTCAATGTGGACGAAACCTTTTCCCTGCTGGACGAACCCGGCAGGGCCGCCGCCGCAATCAAGCCGAAGGAGCATCATCTGCTATGTCGCGATCTCGCGCTGGCGGAGCTGCTTTACGGTTCCGGCCTGCGTATTTCCGAGGCGCTTCAGCTCGACGTTGACGACGTCCGCTCCGACGAGCAGGTCGTGCGCGTGATCGGCAAGGGGAACAAGGAGCGGCTTGCGCCCATGTCGGATACCTCCGTGCGCGCGCTGGCCGCATGGATGGTCGAACGCCCCGCCCTCGCCCTGCCCGACGAACCGGCGTTGTTCGTGGGCGCGCGCGGAAGCCGCCTCAACCGGCGCGAGGCGGCCCGGAGGCTCGGTCTCCTGTGCCGCAAGGCCGGGCTGGACAGGACCATATCGCCGCACGCCCTGCGGCATTCCTTCGCCACCCACCTTCTTGACGCCGGAGCGGATTTACGCAGCGTTCAGGAGCTGCTGGGGCATCGTCGCCTCAGCACGACGCAGCGCTATACCCAGGTGAGTCTGGAGCATCTGATGCGCGTCTACGACGCCGCGCACCCCAGAGCGCACGAAAAAAAGTAAAGGAGTTTCTTCATGACGACCATGAGCCTGAAATATCTTGGCGATCTGCGCGTGGAATGCACCCATGACGAGAGCGGCGCCACCTTTGCGACCGACGCTCCCAAGGACAACAACGGCAAGGGCGAAGCCTTTTCTCCCACCGACCTGTGCGCCACGGCCGTGGCCTCCTGCGCCATGACCATCATCGGCATCTACGGCAAGAAGCACGACGTGGACGTGTCCGGCATGACGGCTTCCGTCGTCAAGGAAATGAGCGCCAATCCCCGCCGCATCGGCAAGATCGAGATCGTTTTCGTCATGCCCGACCGCGACTATACCGACAAGCAGAAAGCCATGATTGAGCGCGCCGCCCATACCTGCCCCGTTCACCTCAGCCTGCATCCCGACGTGGAGCAGGTCTTTACCTTCAAGTGGAGCCGGTAGGGTCTGTTAACACTTTTCTTGAGGGGGAAGAAACCCCTTTTGCTTGCGGCAAAAAGGTGTTTCTTCCCCCTCAAACTCCCCCATCTTCCCCAAAACCCGCGCATAATATACGGCAGGGAAAGATGGTTTTTTTATAACTTGCAGCGATATTTTATTTTTTTTACATAATCCCTTCCCCCCAAGCCCTCCATCCCTTCCCCAGCGCGCTTTTTCAGAGGCATACGGGCGGCGGCAAGAATTTGTACCCATCTTTATTCAATTTCCGGCGCGGCGGCGCGGGATGCCGGACGCGTCCGGCCCGCTTGGCGGCGAAAAATTTCCCCATGTGCAGGGAAATTTTTTTGTTTTTAAAAATCAACGTGTTGTGCTTTTTCCCGGAAGTATTTTTGCAGGTGTCCGGCGAAAGGCTCTTGGCAAGGCGTATTGGTTGTGCTAAAAAGAACAAAACGAAGAAACAAGGCGTATTGCCTTTTTCGTATCATCTTGAAGGAGACTGAACCATGTCCGCACTTGTTCTTGGGCACATGAACCCTGACACCGACAGCATCATT
>CALUWU010000008.1 GCA_944324555.1 uncultured Desulfovibrio sp. | reverse complement strand
TATGTGGGATATGGCATGGATTGCCGATCCTTCGGCCTGGGCTGGTCTGGGAACGCTGATAGTGCTGGAAGTTGTTCTCGGCATTGACAATCTGGTGTTTATTTCCGTGCTGGCGTCGCGCCTGCCGGGAGCGCAGAAGCGGCAGGCCTTTTTTACGGGCCTGGGGCTGGCGCTGCTGATTCGTCTGGCGCTGCTGGGGGCCGTGGCCTGGATTGTGGGGCTGACGGAGCCGCTGTTCACTATCTGGGGCAGAAATTTTTCCTGGCGCGACATTATTTTGCTGCTTGGCGGCGTGTTTTTGCTGTTCAAGGGCACGATGGAATTGCACGAGCGGCTGGAAGGCGGCGTCATGGGCGGCGGCGAGGACGGCGGCAGCAAGGCTGTCTTCTGGCAGGTCATTGCCCAGATTCTTGTGCTGGACGCGATCTTTTCGCTGGACTCCATCATCACGTCCGTGGGCATGGTGCCGCATGTGCCGGTCATGATGATTGCCGTGGTGGTGGCCATGATTGTCATGGTGGCCGCGGCCGGACCGCTGACGGCCTTTGTGGAGCGTCATCCCACAGTCATCATTCTGTGCCTGGGCTTTTTGTTGATGATTGGCGTCAGTCTTGTGACCGACGGCATGGGCTTTCATATCCCCAAGGGGTACCTTTATGCGGCCATCGCCTTTTCCATCTTTGTGGAAGGCGCGAACCATCTTGCCTTGCGTAACCGGCGCAAGCGTATAAGCATGCGGGATATGCGCGAATCCACGGCCCGCGCCGTGCTGGGGCTGCTGGGCGGCGGCCGCGCCGTGGAAGAGGCCCGCAGGGATGCCCAGGCGCTGGCGGCCGACGAACACGAGGAAATCTTCGCGCCTGAAGAATGCGATATGGTCGCCCGCGTCATTCGCCTTAGCGGTCGCGCGGCGCGTTTTATCATGAAACCTCGCCATCGCGTGCGCTGGCTGGACGCCGATGCGAGCCGGGAAGAAGCCCTGCGCTTCGTGGCGCTGCATCCCGCCGCTGTGGTTCCCGTGCTGGATCGCCATAATGACGAGGTGCTCGGCGTGGTGCCGGTGGCGCTGCTGGCGGAATCTCCGGCCGCCGGAAAGGAATGGTCCCTGCGTTCGCTGGTTTGTTCCGCGCCGACGGTTTTCGAGGAGGCTTCTTTGCCGGATGTGCTGGAAATGTTCCGCAAGGACCCCACGCCGCTGGCCTTTGTGCGGGACGAATACGGGGGCGTTGTGGGCGTGCTGAGCCCTGCCGAACTCCTGAGCGTGCTGGCCGGACAGATGGGCGACATGCCCTCCGGGCCGGAAGCCTGCCGCCAGGCGGACGGAAGCTGGATCATGCCGGGGCGTCTGGCAGTGGATGCCGTGGCCTCGTGGTTGGGCGTGTCCCTGCCGCAGCGCAGTTGCAGCGCGACGCTCGCGGGCCTGCTGCTGGAACTGATGGATCGCATTCCCTCGGAAGGCGACAGCGTTCATTGGCGCGGCTGGCGTTTTGAAGTCCGGCGGATGGACGGACACCGCATTGACGAAGTGCGCGTGACGCGGGAGTAGCGCGTTTTGCCGTTGAAAAGGTAAAACGCGAGGCGGCGGACAGCGCCGCTCGGCCAAAAGCGAGCGGAAAAACTGCGTTTCTTCTGCGAAACGACAGACCGTGTGCTTTGGAATGCGCGGCATTTCAGATGAAAAAAGCTCCGGGGCGGCCGCGGATGACGCCCGTCAGGCGGCATTCTGACGGGCGTCGGCAGCTTTTCCCGCGGAGCGCATGCGAGGAATGCCCCCGGAGGCAGGGCAAAGGAAAACCTGTCTTCGGGGGCTGGGTCTTCGGGGCGTCGGGGAACAGGCCGGAAGATACGGCGGCAAGGTTCGGTGCGGTAGTTTTGTTGGGAAGTGTTACCTATCTTTCCTCTTTTCTCCCGTTGCACTTGGCTTGAGGTTTGTGTACAGCTGTTTGATACGGAACAAACAGCGCGGCATGACGCCGCCACAGCGTAACCGCGGGTGCGGGACCCGCGCTCCTGAGCGCATGCGGCCGTGTCTTGTTTCCAGAGGGTGAAGCTATGTCGATATCGGGAAGGATGCTTTTCCTCCTCTGTCTTTTCCTTCTTGCAACCATGTCCATCGTCGGCGGCTTTGCCTATTTCAACTATCGGGAAAATTGCCGCCTGGGGGAACTCGGCGTGCAGCGCGCGGCGCTTGGCGTGGCTACGCGCAACTTTTTCTTCATACGGCGGAAAACAGCGTCAAGCAGCTTGCGCGCGCTCCTGAAATCGTCAATGCCGTGGGCTCGTTGCCCAAGAACATGACGCAGGGAACCCCTCTGGTCTATATGGAGCCGCTGCCGCCGGAAGCGGCCGCGCTGCGAACCCTGTTGGACATCACCCTGTACGGGAGCCATCGCATTCAGCAGGCCGGTTTTCTTGATATGTACGGCGGCTTCATGGCCAGCCCCGCCTTGCGGGTGGTGCTTGTCAATGATCCCAGAAAGCGGCCCTGGTACACGCGCGCCGTAAACGCGCCTGTCGGGAGCGTCGTGCGCACGTCGTATTTGTCCGCCCCCGGAAACGAACCCGTCTGCACGTTCAGTCAGGCCGTTTACAGGGATTCGCAGCCCGTGGGCGTCGTCTATATGGAAGTGTCGCTGCGTATTTTGTCGCAGTCTCTGGCGGTGCTGAATCCCGGAACTACCGGAAAGATTTATGTTCTGGACGATACCGGCATGGCGATCGTCGCTCCCGCCGCGCAGGAGGGGGCCGTCCGGCCGGAGCCCGTCTCGATTCCGCAGGATTTGCTGCAAGCCGGCGACGGCAGTTATTATTCAACGGTTGGCGGAATCCCAACCTTCTGGGCCGTGCATACCGACAAGCTGGGCTTTCGGTATATCGTCACGCTGGATGCCGAGGAGCTGCTGCACGACAGCAATATGCTTCTGCTGCGCAGCTGTATTGGCGCGGGGCTGGTGCTGCTGATTACTCTTGTCGTCGGCTATGCCATTGCCGGAAGCGCCGTCATGTCTCTGGCGCGGCTGGAGACGGCCGCCAATGCCATTGCCGACGGCCGCCCGGACGCCGCCTTTCCCGAAGCGTCGGAATTTGCCGGAGAAATTCGCGCCCTGCGCAATGCCATCGTGCGCATGCTTGTGGCCCTGCGCGCCTCCGCCGCGGCCGCGCAGCGCACGACGCAGCAGGCGACGGCCAACGAGCGCTATGCGCTGGCGGCCCTGCGCGACGTCGCGCAGCGGCAGCGGGACTGTCAGAATAAGCTGGCGGCTCTGCGTCTGGCGGCCCGCGATCTGGCGGCGGCCATCGACAGCCTTGCCGCTGCGAAAAATGAGGAAGAACGCGCCGACTCTCTGCAAAAGGGCCTCAAGGCGGCGCAACTCTTTCGGGTCCTTACCGGCAACGACAGGTGGAAGGAACAGGCCGACGGCGAAGAGACTTCCGCGCCTGCCAATGAAAACACGAAAAAATAGAGCGTTTCACCTTTTTTCAAAGTTGAAACGCTCCATATCAGGCGCGTTTCCGAGCTATATACATGCCGTAGCCGTAAAACTGATGGAATTTTTCATACAGGGCCATTTCCTGCTCTTCCATAGCGACAATTTCGCGGGCTCTGTCGCTGTGCCCCTGTTCCGCAAGAAAGACGGAAAAGCGTTCTCGAAGGGGATCATAGTAGTTCTCCCGCCAGCAGTTTTCCGGCAGCGCAAAATATGCGACAGGGCTGTAGCCGTTGCGCTCCAGCGCGGCTATTTTCCCGGAGGCCGTCGCGATCTCCGGGTATTCCTTTTCCCAGTAGGCGCGAATCTCCGCAGGAACAACGTCGGAAAGCCAGGTGATTTCCGAAAGTACCAGCATGCCTTCCGGTTTCAGAAAGCGACGCCATGTCCGAATGCCGTTTTCAAAGCCCATGTTGTACACGGACCCTTCCGCCCATAACGCGTCGAACTCATTATCCGCAAACGGCAGTTCCGTCATGGAACATGCCAGAGGGCGAATCCTGTCCGCAAGACTCCGGGCCCGCGCCCGTTGTTGCAATTCCTCCAGAAAGACGGGCAGGAAGTCCACCGCCGTGACCTCCGCCGCCAGGTCTTCTGCCAGCAACAGGGATGATGCGCCCGTGCCGCAGCCAATATCGGCAATCTTCAGCCCTTTTGCCTGCTCCAGACCGGCAAGGCGCATAGCTAGCCTGCTGGTCTCCGCGCTTCCCGGCCCCTGACGCCGGCAGGGGCGGTGCAATGCCGCCAGCAGCGCATACAGCTCTTCCATACGAGACTCCTTTATTGGGATGGCTTTTGTGTGACCAGGACCAGTTAACGCTAGAGCGTTTTCAGTTTGAAATGCTGTGCGTTTCAAACCATACGGCCTGTCGTTTCGCGGAAAAAGCGCGGTTTTTCCGCTCACTTTGGGCCGGGCGGCGCAGCGGCGCCGCCTCGCGTTTCGCCTTCTTCAAAGGCAAAACGCTCTGAAACTTTTACTCTGGAAGATGCGGCGTCGCGGGGCCCCGAAAGGTTGTCTCCGTTCGCGCGTCTCCCGGCGGGGCCGCGGTATTCGTTCGCCGTCCGCGTGTCGTTTTTTTGTATGAAGAACCGGGGGACGGGGATACGGGGAACGGCGTTTGTGCAAGGATGTTGTTTATCCTCCATAAGAGCGCGTCTTGGGGAGGGAGGGGGGAGTTTGAGGGGGGAGGGAACCCCTTTTGCGCGCCAGCGAAAAGGGGTTCCCTCCCCCCTCAACAACAAAAAACGCCTCCGCCTTACCGCCCGACCGACGACCGGCTGCTCTAGACGCCGCCGTGGGCGTATTTGGCGATAATGGATTCGATATCCATGGCGGCTTCAGTTTCTGTTATTTCTCCGCCGTCGGGCAGCATGTCGGGGGAGCCGCCGGGGGAGAGGTTGATATATTTGTCGCCGATGAGGCCGCTGGTTTTGACGGAGGCGATGGTATCGTCGGAGAGTTGCATGGGCGAGGCGAGGCGCAGGCTTACGCGGGCGCGCATGTCGCTGGTGAGGTCGATGGCCGTCACGCGGCCCACGGGCACGCCCGCGACTTCGACGTCGGCGCCCACGCGCAGGCCGGAGACGGAGTTGAAGGTCGCGGAGAGGACGAAGCCCTTGTCGGAGACGACTTCCATCTTGCCGAGCTTGACGGTGAGGTAGCCCACGCAGATCAGGCCCAGCAGCACGAAAACGCCCACGGCGGTCTGACGAAATGTGTTCATGTTTTTCCTCGCGCAATGGCGCGTACAGCATACGCGCCGGAAGGCAGTTATTCAAGGTTCGGGGCGCGGGGCCCCTTGCGGATCATTTTTCCAGCCAGCGGGCAAGGGCGGCGCTGACTTCGGGGTCGGGCGGCGTATGGGCCAGGTTGCCGGCGTCGCCGGGGTTGCGGCGCAGGAATTCGCGCAGGTAGGGGTCCGAACTGGCTTTCAGTTCGTCTGGCGGGCCGTTGAAGACGGCGGCGCCGTCGCGCAGGACGAGGACGTGATCGGCGATGACGTCGAGACTTGCGAGGTCGTGGCTTACGACGACGACGGTCATGGCCGGGTAAAAGGCGTGCATGGCCTTGAGCAGGGCGTCCATGCGGGCGGCGGTGATGGGATCGAGGCCGGAGGTGGGTTCGTCGCAGAGGAGAATGCGCGGCTCGGCGATGATGGCGCGGGCGAGACCGGCGCGTTTTCTCATGCCGCCGGAGAGTTCGTTGGGGTAGAAGTCGGCGAAGTCTTCGAGTTCCACCATGCGGAGAACGCGCAGGGCGGCGCGGCGGACGACCTCCCGGGGCAGGTTGAGGTGTTCGGTCAGGGGAAGGGCGACGTTCTGGGCCAGGGTCAGGGCGCCCAGCAGGGCGCCGTCCTGAAAGAGGACGCCCATGCGGCGGCGCAGGCGGCGGAAATCCTTGTCCGGCAGGTTGAAGAAGTCGTGCCCGCCGATGAGGATCTGCCCGGCGATGGGGCGGGACAGACCGATGATATGGCGCAGCAGGGTGGACTTGCCGCAGCCGGAGCCGCCGAGGATGACCGTGACCTTGCCGCCGGGCAGGGCGGCGTTGATGCCGCTGAGAACGGCGCGGTTTCCGTAACCGGCCGTCAGGTCTCGAAAGACGATGTCCCAGCCGTCGGCGCCTGCCGTCATGTGGTCAGTTTCCATTGAGAACCTCGTTGTATTCCTTCGGGGAGGAAGCGTTGCCGTGCGGGCGTTGGCGCGCCGGCGGGGAGGGGTTAGAGGAGGAAGGACGTCAGGACGTAGTCCGCGACGAGGATGAGCACGCAGGAGACGACCACGGCGGAGGTGGTGGCGTTGCCCACGGCTTCGGGGCCGACGCTGTCGCGGCGGAGGTGGGCGAGGTAGCCCTGACGGCAGCAGACGGAGGCGACGCAGAGGGCGAAGACGACGGACTTGATGAAGCCGCCGAGCACGTCGTCGAGGGTGACGGAGTGGACGATGCGGTAGAAGTAGGCGCCTTCGTTGATATTGAGCATGAGCACGCCGGTGAGGTAGCCGCCGATGATGCCGATGGTATCGAAGATGGCCGTAAGCAGGGGGAAGGCGATGAGCGAGGCCGCGAGACGGGGGCTTACGAGGTAGGCCATGGAATTGATGTCCATGACGTCGAGGGCGTCGATCTGGTCGCTGATGCGCATGACGCCGATTTCCGCGGCCATGGCGGAGCCTGCGCGGCCGGTGAGCATGATGGCGGTGAGCACGGGGCCGAGTTCGCGGATCAGGGTCAGGGAGATGGCCGAGCCGAGCATGCCCACGGAGCCGAACTGCACGAGGGTGTAATAGCCCTGAAGGCCGAGCACCATGCCGCAGAAGACGCCGATGAGGAGGATGAGAAAGAGGGATTGCGCGCCGATGACGTAGAGTTGCCGCAGGGTGCGGCCCAGGATCTTGGGCGAGGTGAAAATATGCCCCAGACCGGCGGCCAGAAAGAGGGCGAAGCCGCCAAGGGCGTCGATCCAGCGAAGGGTCAGGCCGCCCACGGCGGCGGGAATATTGGGAAATGCCATGCGAGTTTCTCCCGTCAGAAGTTCGGAGGCGCGGCCGGGGGAGGCGGCGCGAGCCGCGGGGGCAGGGGCGTTGACGTCCTTGGGCGGAGGGGGGCGGGGCGTCTGCCGGCGCGCGGGGGCGTCATGGCCGGGAGCGTCCCTTGAGTTCCTTGCGGGATTTCTGGATGGGCGCGCCGAGGCCCATGCGCTGAAATTCCGCCCGCAGGTTTGCGCCGTCCAGCGCCGTGCCGCGCAGCATGGCCATGACGAGCATCACCTTGCCGCTTGCCTGCACGCGGCAGCGGACGCCCTTTTCCTCAAGGCGCAGACAGAGGCGGTCGGCGTCGTCCTGCTTGCGGAAGGCGGCGACCTGAAAAACGAAGTCGTAGAGTTGCCCGGCGGGGTTCGGTTCGGTCTTCTTTGTCGCGTCGGGCTGCGCGGCGGCGGTTTTTGTTCCCGCCTGCGCGGCCGGGGCCGGGGAGGCTCCGCCCCAGGCGTCGAGGCTCTGGCCGCTGGGCCGGGCGAAGGGGTAGCGGTTCTTGTCGTCCTTTTTCTTGCCGTCGGCGACTTTTTCTCCGGCGGCGGCGGTCTGTTTCGCCTCCGGGGCGGCGGTCGCGCCTGTCGCGGCCGCGACGGGCGCGGGAGCCGGGGCGCCTTCCGGGGGCACGTCGTCCTTGATGATGTCGGCGGGCAGAACGGCCTGCGCGACGGGTTCGGGAGCGGGTTGCGGCGGCGGCGCGCCGGTGAGGCGCGCGACCTGCCGGGCCGGGTTCTGCCCGAGCCCCACCATGTAGCCCATGAAGTAGGACCAGCCCGCCGCCGCCGCCATGACCGCCAGCGCTATGCCGGCGGTCACGGGCGACAGGCGGAAGCGATAGGCCTTTTCATCTTCCTCTTCCGCGGCGCGCTGGGCGGTACGCATGCGTTCCAGCGTGCGTAATACCTGCTCGCTCTGGCCGCCGGGGCGCAGAGGCGCGCGCATGGCCTCCTTGAGGGCGGCCAGTCGTTTGCGGATAGGGGGTTGCTGCGCCATGCGTTACATGGTCTCCGGGGCGCTGACGCCGAGAATGTCGAGGGCGTTGCGGAGAACCTGCCCCATGCTCCGCAGCAGGGCGAGGCGGGCGATGGTGCGCGGCGCGTCGTCGGGGAGCAGCACCTGATGTTTGGCGTAGTAGCTGTGGAGTATGCCGGCCAGCTCCGTCAGGTAGCGGCTGATGTGGTGCACGCCCAGGGACTGGGCGGCGGAGGCGACGACGTCTTCCAGCGTGGAGGCCTTGCGGAGCAGGGCGATGTCCTCGGGGGTGTCGAGCGGGGCGAGATCCGCGGGCGTCAGGGTTTCGGGCAGGCTGACGCCGCGTTCTCCGGCCCGGCGCAGGACGGCGCAGATACGCGCGTGGGCGTACTGCACATAGTAGACGGGGTTGTCGAGGCTGCGCTGCTTGGCGAGTTCGAGGTCGAAGTCCAGCGAGCTGTCGCTCTTGCGGGAAAGGAACATGAAGCGGGCGGCGTCGGCGCCCACTTCGCGGACGACGTCGGCCAGCGTTTCAAACGTGCCCGCGCGCGTGGACATGCTGACGGGCTTGCCGTTCTGAAGCAGGTTGACGAGCTGGATCAGGATGACGTCGAAGCTCTCCTGCTGTTCGCCCATGGCGGTAATGGCGGCGCGCATGCGGGGGATGTAGCCGTGGTGGTCGGCGCCCCAGACGTCGATGAGCCATTCGTAGCCGCGCCGGAACTTGTCGTGGTGATAGGCGATGTCGGACGCAAAATAGGTGAGGCTGCCGTCGGACTTGCGAAGCACGCGGTTCTTGTCGTCGCCGAGTTCCGTTGTGGCAAACCAGTAGGCGCCGTCTTCCTCGTAGGTATGGCCGGCCTTATCCAGCGCCTTGAAGGCCGCGTCCACCTTGCCGCCCTCCACGAGGGTCTTTTCGGAGAACCAGTGCTGGTGTTCCACGCGGAAGTCGCGCAGGTCGGCCTTGATGCCGTCCAGGATGTCGTTCATGGCGCGCTGATAGCAGCGTTCGCGGCCTTCCTCTTCGGGCATGTCGGGCAGGGACGGGTCTTCGTCGAGCATGGCGCGGGCGATGTCGATGATATAGCCGCCGCGGTAGAAGTCTTTGGGCCATTCCACGGGACGGCCGGCCAGCTCCTGCACGCGCAGCCAGACGGAAAGACCGAGGATGCGCATCTGCCGTCCGGCGTCGTTGATATAGTATTCGGTGGAAACGTCGTAGCCCGCCCGGCGCAGCAGGCGCGCGACGCTGTCGCCCACGGCGGCGCCCCGGCCGTGACCCACGTGCAGGGGCCCGGTGGGGTTGGCGGAGACGTATTCCAGCAGCGTCTTTTTCCCCTGTCCCACGTTGCAGTTCCCGTAGCTGTCGCCGGCGGCGTCGATATCCGTCACGACGCGCTGCCAGAAGCTCGGGCTGAAGGTCACGTTGATGAAGCCCGGCCCGGCCACTTCGGCGCCCGCCACGTCGGCGCAGTGCGCGGGCAGGGCGTCCGCCAGTTCCTGCGCCAGCGCGCGGGGATTCTTGCCCGCCTCCTTTGCCAGCAGCATGGCGACATTGACCGCGAGGTCGCCGTGTCTGGGGTCTTTCGGCGGGGCGACGACCGCCTTTTCGGGCCAGGGAAGGCCCTTTTCCTTCAAGATTTCCTGCAAGGTCGTCCGCAAGGCATCAATAGCACGCATGGCGTTGGTATCCTTAAAGAAGTTATATGGGAATCCGGGGCGGGAGCCCGCCGGGGGGAGGCCGGGGCGCGGCGGAGGGAGAAGGGCGCGCTTCTCCCTCCGGGAATCGCGCTATCCGGGAAAGGCTTCGGCGTCTTCGAGCGTTCCGACGAAGCTGACGGTAATGGCGGCCTTTTCTTCGGGCGTGGCCACGGCGTCGACGCAGGGGGCGACCATCTTGCCGAGAAGGGGCTTGGGGCCAAGCTCCAGCCAGTTGCGCGCGCCGTCCTGAAATTCGCGGCGCATGGCGTCGATCCAGCGCACGGAGGAGGTCATCTGCCGGAGCATGACCTCGCGGGCGCTTTCCCCGTCGGAAACGGGCGCGCCGAGCACGTTGCAGTACACGGGAAAACGGGGCTTGCGCCAGACGGCCTTCCGCAGCAGCGGCTCCAGTTCCCTGGCGGCCTTGTCCATCATGGGGCTGTGAAAGGCGCCGCTGACGGCGAGGGGCAGGGCGCGGCCCTTGCGCTCCTTTGCCTTGGCGCAGACGCATTCCACGGCCTCGCGGGCGCCGCTGGCGACGAACTGGGCGGGGGTATTGTAATTGGCGACGATCAGCAGGGAGTCCGTTTCCCGCGCGGCTTCGGCGACGATTTCGGCGGCGGTTTCCTCCGGCATCTTGAGCAGGGCGGCCATGCCGCCGCGCTGATCGGGGTCGGCTTCGGCCATGAGGCGCCCGCGCAGGGAGACGATTCGCAGCACGCTTTCCTCGTCCAGCGTCTGGGCGGCGGCAAGCGCGCTGAATTCGCCGAGGCTGTGCCCGGCGGCGGCGCGGACCGTCACGCGGCCGGCCAGCTCGCGCCAGAGGTTGAGGTTTACCACGGTAAGGGCGGGCTGAAGGGCGCGGGTATCGCTCATGGCGCTTTCGTCGCCTTCCCAGAAGATTTCGCGCAGGGGCAGGCCGCTGGCGGCTTCGGCGCGTTTCCAGAGCTGCATGGCTTCGGGGCGGGCTTCGGCTACGTCGCGGCCCATGCCGGGCGTTTGCGATCCCTGGCCGGGAAAGAGAAGGGAATATTCGGTCATGAGGGGAGTCTCCTTGCGGGCGATGGACGCGCCCGGCGGGGCGCGGGCTTGCGGCGTCCGGGCCGGAAGCGGCGCCGACGCTGGACGTTCCTTTTCGCATGGCGGAAAGAAATTTTTTTTACGTTATCGTCGTCCGCCTTGCAAGCCCCGCCGGGCGGGAGGGGGAGGGCGGGCTTGAGGAAGGGGGAAAAACCTTTTATTTTGCAAAAAAGCGACGAAGGCGCGCCGCCGGCGACGCCCGAGGCGCGCATTTTTTTTGAGGAAAGGAGGGCTTCCCGCCGCCGGCGGGGCCCTTCTTCTGGCGGAAGCCCGAACAGGAACACGACGCGAGCATGAAAACTCGGAATGCCCATGCCATGAATAAAGGGGAAAGGCGCGCCGGGGCGGAAGCCGGACCCGGGCCGCGCGCCTTGAAAGACGCGCTTGCCGGGGTTGTCGGCGCCGCGGCGGCGGAAATGCTGGAAACGCCCTCGGGCCGCGAGCCGGGCGGGCCGGCGACGCCGCTGGAGGGGCTTGCCCTGTACGTTTCGGCGCTGATGCGCTGGAACAGCCGGATGAATCTTGTGGGCGCGCGCGACTGGCGCGAGGCCGCCCGCGACCTGCTGGCCGACAGCATTCTGCTTGCGGCGTTTCTTCGCCGCCTGCGGGACGGGGGCCTCCTGCCCGGGGCGCCCGTCGTCTGGGACCTCGGCGCGGGCGCCGGCCTGCCCGGCATTCCCCTGCGCCTCGTGTGGGACGAGGGGGAATATCATCTTGTGGAAGCGCGACAGAAGCGGAGCATCTTTCTTGCGGATATGTGCGCGCGTCTGGAATTGCCCCGCACCTTTGTGCACGGCGAGCGGGCGGAGACCTTCTTTGCCGCCCATGAGGGACAGGGGCAGGTCGTTGTGAGCCGCGCCTTCATGCCGTGGGATCGCCTGCTGCCCTTTGTCGCCCCGCACATGGCGCGCCCGGCGCTGGTCGTCTGTCTGGCCAACGAGCCCGCGCCCGCGAATCCGCCCGCGCCCTGGCGGACGGTTGCCGAAGAGGATTACGCCGCGCCTCTCGCCGCTTCCGGGCGGCGCTGGTTCTGGGCCCTGCGGGCCGAAGCCGGGGAGGGGCGGCCGGCATGAACGGGCAACCCTTCGCGACTTCGCACGACGCGGCCTACTGGCTGCGCGGCGCGTTCTGGGGGCTGGTCACCCTTGCGCTGGCCTTCGGTCTCCGCATGCTGGAGTGGCCCTGCTGGCAGGACCCCGAGTTCCGTCTCGGCTCCGAAATGCTCCTTGCCACGCATGACGCCTATCACTGGGTGGCCGGGGCGGAGGGCTTCAGCTTCGGGGCGGGGCATCCCATGTCCGAACTGCTGCGCCGCATGGCCGAGGCGCTCGGCACCTATCCGGCGGCCGTGGCCTTCTGGTTTCCGGCGGCTCTGTCGTCGCTGGTGGCGCTGATTGTCTTCGGCTGGGTCTGGGCGCTGGGCAGCATGGAGGCCGGCGTGGCCGCCGGGCTGCTGACCTCGCTTTCGCCCGGCTTTCTGGCGCGCACGCTGCTCGGCTATTACGATACCGACCTTGTCACGCTCTTCTTTCCGCTGCTGATGACGCTGGCGCCGGCCTGCTGGGCCATGCGCTACATGCTCCTGCCGCATCTCATCCTGCGCCGCCTGATGCTCAACTCCGGGCTGGGGGCGGCGCGCAGGCTCTGGGGCGGCGTCGCGACGCACGAACTCAAGTTCGGCAATCCCCTGCGCTGGCAGTGGATGCTTCTGCTCGGCCTCTCGGGCGTCGTCTCGTGGTGGGCGCAGGAATGGCATTCCGTCTTCCCCTACCTTATCCGTTACAATATCCTCCTGCTGGGCGGTCTTTGCGTGGCGCTGGCCCAGCGCGGGCGGCGTTCGCTCCTCCTGCTCGGCTCGCTGGCCTACGCCCTGCCCACCCTGATCGGACCGTGGGGTCTCGCCATGACCGGCCTTGTGCTCGTCTCGGGCCTCGGCCTGCGCCCCTCCCGCGCCTGCCGGGCCTTTCTCTGCCGTCCGTGGCTGCTGCTCCTGCTCTGTCTCGGCGCCCTGGCCCTGGCGGCCGAAGGGGAAATCTGGCATACAATGACCTCCCACATGGGCGCCTATCTCAAGCGCGGGGCCGATGTGAAGGACACGGGCGTGGCGTCCGTGGGCTATCCTTCCGTGGCCCAGTCCATCGTCGAGGTGCAGGACCTGAGCCTGACGGCGGTTCTGGCCTATTTTCACCCCTGGGTGGAGGCCGCCGCGCTCGGGCTTGCGGGCTTCTGCTTCGTCATCCTCAAGCGCCCCGGCGCGCTCTTCCTGCTGCCGCTGGCCGCGCTCGGCGTACTCAGCACCAAGATGGGCGGCCGCATGGTCATGTTCGGCGCGCCCATTGTCGCCATAGGGCTGTGTCTGCCGCTGTTCTGGATGCTGCGGGCCGGGCTGCTGCGCCTGCGGCGCGTGAGCGCGCCCTCCGCCTGGGCGGGCGCGGGCGCCTCGCTGCTGGTAATCGTCCTGCTGGTCGCGCCCTTTGCCGAAATCCTGCCCAACATGTCGCAGGGGCCGATGATCAATCGCCGGCATGCGACCGCGCTGGCCCGGGCCCGTACCGTCACCCCGCCCGACAGCATGCTCTGGCTCTGGTGGGACTGGGGATACGCCGCCCACCATTTCGCCCGGCGCGTCACCATCGCCGACGGCGCGCAGCATGCCGGGCCGTCGCTCTATCTGCCCGCCGCCGTGCTGGCGACAGACAACCCCCGTTTCGCCCGGCAGCTCATCCGCTATACGGCCCTGCACGACAACGAACCGGGCAACGTCTTTGCCGGGCTGGACAACGCCGCGGCGCAGGCGCTCATGGATCGTCTGCGTTCGCCGTCCACGCCGCTGGTGGAGAGCCGGGGGCGTCAGTTCCTCGTGGTGAGCTTCGAGACCCTGCGTCTCGGCTTCTGGATCAGCAATTTCGGCAACTGGAACTTTGTCCGGCAGCGGGGCGAATCCGCCGCCCTCTCCATCGTGACCCAGTCCCTGGCCTATCAGCTTTCCACGGGAGCCGTGCAGCTTCCGGGAACCCCGCCGGTCTACGCCTCCTCCATTTCGGTGCTGGACGAAACCGGCGTCACCCGCCGCGACTACCTTCAGGAATGGTTCGACAAGAATCCCCGCGCCTCCGCGGCCCAGCGGCAGCGCTACCTCGACAGCCGCCGGAATATCCACTTCCTTTTCAATCGCGTTACCGGCGAAAAGCTGGCCATGGATCAGCGCCTCTATAACTCCCTGATGGTGCAGCTCCTCATCGGCGACCCGCTCTCGCCCCGCATTTCGCCCTATTTCAAGCTGGTCTACGACAACGTGTTCGCACGAATTTACGAGGTTCTGTAAAGGCTGTTTTCGGGGCGAAGGGGTATCCGGGGGGAAGGAAACCCCCTTGGCTGGCGCGCAAGGGTGTTTCCT
>CALUWU010000007.1 GCA_944324555.1 uncultured Desulfovibrio sp. | reverse complement strand
ACCGGTATGCGCATCAACAGCGCGGCCGACGACGCCGCCGGTCTGGCCATCAGCGAACTGCAGCGCGCCGACATCGCCGCTCTGCAGCAGGGCGCTCGCAACGCCAACGACGCCATCTCTCTTATTCAGACTGCCGACGGCGCCATGGGCGTCATTGACGAAAAGCTGATCCGCATGAAGGAACTGGCCGAACAGGCCGCCACCGGTACCTACGATTCCACGCAGCGTCTGATGATTGAATCCGAATATCAGCAGATGGCGTCGGAAATCACCCGTATCGCCAATGCCACCGACTTCAACGGCATCAAGCTGCTGGACGGCACCCTGTCCGGCGTGCATGACGGCAGCCAGATGACCGCCACCGGCGCGCTGAAGGTCCACTTCGGTACCGGCAACGATTCCGCCGAGGACTACTACTACATCGAAATCGGCGACGTGACCGCCCAGGCGCTCGGCCTCGGCAACGCCTCCACCTATGCGGAAGACCGGGATCGCATGATCGCCGAATACAAGAGCCTGCTTGAAAAGAACATGAAGGGCTGGGAGAAGGGCGAAGCCTGGCAGAAGCAGGCCTACGATCTCATTGACGACCTTGTCGAAAATTTTGCCTTTAAGATTAACAGCATAGAGAATGTTCTGAGATCTCCTGGCGGTAGCGTTACCGTTGATACCACGGCGTATGGGGGGAACAATTATACCGGCGGCGCTGCCTATACTATGACGGACGCACAGTTGCAGGACGCATGGAATGCGCTGTCTGCCGAAGAAAAGCAGTTTTATGGCAAGGGACTGCCGGCAGAAGATATGCCTCCGTCAGCTGAACAATTTCAGCAAATGTCCGACAGCGATCAGCAAAAGGTTCTGTACGCTTATACCCGCGCGCTCGTGAACTCCTGGTCCGACGGAGATCCTGATAGCGTCAATGGCGGTTCCATTGACGCTACGGTAAACAGCTTCGGCGATAAGCTTGATCTCGCTAACCCCGGCAATAACGCATGGAGCCTGACGTTTATTAATATGAATGTTGAAGGCCTGACCGGCAGTGCCGACGGGTATACTGGCAGGATTGATGCTACCGTGCTTCAGGACGAGAATGGTTTCTGGGGCTCCGTATACAATGCCTACGCCGTCAACAATTGGGTTAACCCTAACGGCGGTCCGGAACAGGGAGAAAACGATGATGCCGTTGCCGCCGCCAATGCCGCCGTTTCGGCCGTCTACGACGCCCTGCACGGCATGTCCGTGGCGCTGGAAACCAAGTACGACGCCGCCGGCCGCACCATCGCCACGCAGGAAGACGCGCAGCTGGCGCTGGACGCCATCAATAACGCCATTATCGAAAAGGACAAGGTGCGCGCGCACCTCGGGGCGCTCCAGAACCGTCTTGAAAACACCATTACCAATCTGAACGTGCAGGCCGAGAATCTGCAGGCCGCCGAGTCCCGCATCCGCGACGTGGACGTGGCCACCGAAATGACGGAATTCACCCGCCAGCAGATTCTGACCCAGACGGCCGTCGCCATGCTCTCGCAGGCCAACTCGCTGCCGCAGATGGCCATGCAGCTCGTGGGCGGCTAGTCGGCGTCTGAATAGACGTTCGCCGGCCAGATTTCCTCTCCAAACCAGAGGGGGAGGCGCTTCTTTGGAGTCTCCCCCTCGAACAAGAGAAAGCGAAAAAGCGTCGGCGGAGGATGCGCGGCAAGCTTCGGGGGCGCCGCATGGCGCCCCCGGAAGATAAGGATGACAAGGCTGGAAGCGACGCTTCCCCTTTTTAAATATTCCAGAAAGGAGGGCCTTTGAAGCAATGCAGACGCTGATGTGAAGCGTATTTTCCCCATGATGCCCGGGCGGGAGTTGTCGGTTTTCCCTCCCCGGCGGCAGCATTCCGCTGCCTGAATTTCTTTCAGTATTCTCTCCATGGCGGCAGGGACCGGAAGCGACGCTTCCCTTTTTCAAAAATTTTTCGGAACGGAGGATGCCTTTGCAGTAGCGCGAACGCTAACATGAAGCGTATTTTCCCCATGACGATACCGGGGGGAGGCTTGTCGGTTGCCTCCCCCCTTTTTTTGTCCCTGTCCTGACGAGACGGACGGCGGGCCTTCCTGTCGCGGAGACGCCGCGCTCCAGAAAGCTCTTTTCTCTCCCGCATTTTTTCCGTAGCGTGGCGGCATGGCAAAAACGAAGGAAGTATATATCTGTTCGACATGCGGCGCGCGTACCCTGCAATGGCGCGGGCAATGCCCGGGCTGTCGCGAGTGGAACACGCTGGAAGCGGCCGTGGAGAAACCCGCCGCGACGGGCAGGGGACGGACGACGGCGCAGGCCGGCGACGCCTCGCTGCTGCGGCCCCTGCGCGACGTGGCCTCCGACGGCCATCACCCTTACGGCAGCGGACTGGCGGCGCTGGATCGCGTGCTGGGCAAGGGGCTGACGCCGGGGGCGGCGCTGCTGGTGGGCGGCGAGCCCGGCATAGGCAAGTCCACGCTGCTGCTGCAGGTGGCCGGGCACGTGGCGGCGTCCGGGCGCGAAGTCGTCTATGCCAGCGGCGAGGAGTCGCTGCCGCAGATCAGGAGTCGCGGCGAGCGTCTGGGGGCGCTGCATGAAGGCCTGCTGGCCATGGCCACCTCGCGGGTGGAAGACGTTCTGGACGCCGTGGAGCGTCGCCGTCCGGCGCTGCTGATTGTGGATTCCGTGCAGACGCTGGGCAGCATGGCCGCCGAAGGGCTGCCCGGCAACGTGACGCAGGTGCGGGCCGTGACAACGTCCCTCATCGAGGGCTGCCGTCGCGCCGATACCACGCTTATACTGGTGGGGCATGTGACCAAGGACGGCGTCATCGCCGGACCGCGACTGCTGGAGCATATGGTGGACACCGTCATTTCCCTGGAGGGAGATCGACGGCAGATGTTCCGTCTGCTGCGTGTCTTCAAGAACCGCTTCGGCCCCAACGAGGAACTGCTTGTTTTTCGCATGGGGCGGCAGGGAATGGAAATTGTTGACGATCCTTCAACGTTCTTTCTGGGGACGCGCGATCCCGGTCTTTCCGGCACGGCGGTGGTCATGGCCGTGGACGGCCAGAGACCTCTGGCCGTCGAGGTGCAGGCGCTGGTGGCGCGCACCTTTCTCAGCATCCCGCGCCGCGCCGCGCTGGGCTTCGACGCCAACAGGCTGCATCTTCTGCTGGCGGTGCTGGAAAAGCGTCTGAAACTCAATTTCGGGCAGGTGGATATTTACGCCAAGGTCGGCGGCGGCATGCGGCTGCAGGAACCGGGGCTGGATCTCGCTCTTGTGGCGGCGGTACTTTCTTCGTATTATGACGTTCCCCTGCCGGAAAAGTGCGTGCTGTGGGGCGAGGTGGACCTCAACGGACAAATCCGTCCCGTGGCCGCGCAGGAACTGCGTCTGGCGCAGGCCAGACGTCTGGGATTTTCGCCCATTCTGCATCCTGACGTCGCCGGGGGCGGCGTGCCGGCCGTCGCCGAATTGCAGCGCCGTCTTTTTCACCGGAAGGAGTGACGCGCCGGCGGGGCGCCTTTTCCGCCGCATATCCTCTTCATTGAAGGGGGCCGGGAGGGCGCGCCGTCCGTCCGCTGCCGTCGAACAGAACTTCAATCGCAAGAAAGCTCATCGCCATGTCGCTGGAAATCGAACGAAAATATCTTTCGCCTGACTTCGAGGCCGTCCGCCGGCGTTTGCGCGAGGCCGGCGGCGAATCGCTGGGAACGCATTTTGAAAGCAACCGCATTTTCGACAGGCGCGAAGGCGGCTTTGCCGAGGCCGGATTTCTTCTGCGTCTGCGGACGCAGGAATGGCCGGACAGGACGCGCTGCACGCTGACGCTCAAGATGCCGTCGAAGGCCGGGGGCGCCTTCAAGGTGCGCGAGGAGCGGGAATGCGTCGTGAGCGAGGCGGCGTCCCTGCGCGGTATTCTGGAGGGCCTCGGCTATGAGGAGCGGGCCCGCTATGAAAAGGTGCGCGAGGAGTGGCGTCTGCCCGGCGCGCTGGTGGCGCTGGATCGCGTGCCCTTTGCCCTGACGGTGGAAATCGAGGGCGATCCCGCCGCCATAGAGGCCGCGGAGCGCAGCCTCGGCCTTGACAAATGCGAAACCAGCACCAAGAGTTATCATGCCCTGCATCAGGAATGGCGCAGAGCCCGGGGGCTGCCGCCCGCTCTTTCCTTTGTGTTCGGCGAGCCGGAACGGATGGATCTGCGCGCCGAGCTCGGGCTGACCTGCGAGGGCCTCAGGGAGGAAACGGCATGAGCAAACGTCCCGATCTCGACGGCGATACCCTCTGCCTTGTGGAAGGCAAGCTCAAGGAGCCGGATCGCTACGCCGTGCTTCTGCATAACGACGACTATACCAGCATGGAGTTTGTCGTTGCGGTCTTGTGCGAGATTTTCCGCAAGACTGTGGAAGAAGCCACGGCCATCATGCTCAATGTCCATCAGAAGGGCGTCGGTCAGTGCGGCGTCTATACCTTTGAAGTGGCGGAAGCCAAGGTCATGAGCGTGGAGCGCCGCGCCCGGGCGGCCGGCTATCCGCTGCGCTGCTCCATGGAAAAATGCTGACGCTCTTTTTTCCGCAACCCTCCATGCCGCCTTTCGCGGCTCTGTGACGCCCATGTTAAGCAACGACGTTCAAGACGTGCTGCGCGGCGCCATCGCCGAAGTGCAGCGCCGCCGGCACGAACTGCTGACGGTGGAACATCTCCTCTTCGCCTTTTCCCTCAATCGTACGGGCGCGCTTATTCTGGAAGGCAGCGGCGCCAGCGCCGACCTGCTGCGCGAACAGCTCGAACAGTTCTTCAGCGCGGAATTTGCTCCCCTGCCCAAGGACAACCGTCTGGAAATCGTGCAGACGGAAGCCGTGCAGCGCGTGCTGGACAGGGCCGTGGGCCATATCCGCGCTTCCGGGCGCTCGGAGGTGCAGCTCGGCGATCTGCTGGTCTCCATCATGGAGGAAGAGCAGAGTTACGCCCGCTATTATCTCCAGCGGCAGGGCGTGGAACGTCTGGACGTGCTTACCTTTATTTCCCACGGGCTGGAAGAGGGGTCGGGTTCGCGCGGCGTGTCCGAAGACGACGAGAGCGAAGAAGGGGAAAAGAAAAAGAGTCCGCTGGAGCTTTACGCCGAGGATCTGACGGCCCGCGCGCGCGAAGGCAGGATTGACCCGCTGGTGGGGCGCGATATGGAAATCGCCCGCGCCGTCGAGGTGCTGTGCCGCCGCCGCAAGAACAATCCCCTGTTTGTCGGGGAGCCCGGCGTGGGCAAGACCGCCCTGGCCGAGGGCCTCGCCCTGCGTATCGCGGAAGGCAACGTGCCGCCGCCGCTGGAAGAAACGCGCCTTTTCGCGCTGGACATGGGGCTGCTGCTGGCGGGAACCCGCTATCGCGGCGATTTTGAACGCCGCCTGAAGGACGTCGTGCAGGCGCTCAAGGATATTCCCCGCTCCATTCTTTTCATTGATGAAATTCACACCATCGTGGGCGCGGGCTCCACTTCCGGCGGTTCCATGGACGCGTCCAACCTCCTCAAGCCCCTGCTGGCGGCCGGGGAGCTGCGCTGCATCGGCTCCACGACCTACGAGGAATTTCGCAATCATTTTGAAAAGGATCGGGCGCTGGCCCGGCGCTTCCAGCGCATTGACGTGCGCGAGCCCGACGAGGACGAATGTCTGGCCATTCTGCGCGGGCTTGTTTCGCGGTACGCCGAGTTCCATCAGGTGGACTATGACGACGACGCCCTGGAGGCCATGGTCAAGCTTTCGGCGCGGCATGTGCGGGACAAGCTCCTGCCCGACAAGGCTATCGACGCGCTGGACGAAAGCGGCGCGTATGTGCGCCTGCGCGAAGCCGCGGCGCGCAGGGAGGCGGAGCGCGACGGCGGAAAGCTGGAAGCGGAGCGGGGCGAGGCGCCGCGGCCGCAGGTGCGCGTCGCCGATGTCGAACATGTTGTGGCGCGCATGGCCGGGGTTCCCGTCGCTTCCGTCTCCGGCGAGGAGCGCCAGAAGCTCGCCGATCTGGAAAGTTCGCTGAAAAAGCTCGTTTTCGGGCAGGACGAGGCCGTGGAATTGACGGTAAAGGCCATTCTGCGCGCACGCGCGGGCCTCTCGCCGGGCAGGCGCCCCGCAGGCAGCTTTCTGTTCTACGGCCCGACCGGCGTCGGCAAGACCGAAGTCGCGCGCGGCCTTGCGGAAATCATGGGCGTGCAGTTCCTGCGCTACGACATGAGCGAATACATGGAAAAGCACGCCGTATCGCGGCTTATCGGCGCGCCTCCCGGCTATGTGGGCTTTGATCAGGGCGGACTGCTGACCGAGGCCGTCCGCAAGGCTCCGTATTCGGTGGTGCTGCTGGATGAAATTGAAAAGGCGCACCCCGATATCTTCAATATCCTGTTGCAGGTTATGGACTACGGCGCCCTGACGGACAATACGGGGCGCAAGACGGATTTCAGCCACGTCGTGCTGATCATGACCTCCAACGCCGGCGCCTTTGAAATGTCAAAGAGTTCGCTGGGCTTTACGTCCGGCGGCCGGGACGACGCGGCGTCGAAGAGTCTGGAAGCCGTGGAGCGCCTCTTTACGCCGGAATTCCGCAACCGTCTGGACGCGATGGTGCCGTTTCGCAGTCTTACGCCGGAACTTATGGAGCGCATCGTCCGCAAGTTCGTGGACGAGATTGCCGCGACGCTGCAAGGGCGGAACGTGCGTCTTACCCTGACGCCCAGGGCGCGGCAGTGGTTTGCCGAAAAGGGCTTTGACGCCCGCATGGGCGCGCGCCCGCTGCGGCGGCTGCTGCGGAGCGAACTGGAGGACGTGCTGGCGCAGGAACTGCTGTTCGGTTCGCTGGCCCGGGGCGGCAGCGCCCGGGTCGGCGTCAAGGACGGTTCCCTGACCGTGACGACGTCGCCGGCGGCGCCGGCATGAACGGGGTGCGGCTGGAGCTGATCCGGCGCTGCGCCGCGGCCTTTCCTCCGCTTGAGACGGCGTTTGACGACGGCCTGCTGTGTCGCGGCGGGGATTTGAGGCCGGAATGGCTGCTGGCGGCCTATGCCTGCGGCATCTTCCCTTGGTTCAACCGGGGGCTGCCGCTGTGGTGGTCGCCGGACCCCCGCTGCGTTCTGCCTCTGGAGGCCTTTCATCTGCCGAAGCGCAGCGCCCGCGCCCTGCGGCGACGTCCTTTTTCCCTGACCTGGAACGTCGCCTTTGAAGAGGTTATTCGCGCCTGCGCCGCCCCGCGCCGCTATGCGGGCAGGATGGAGACGGGAACGTGGATCAATGCGGACATGGAAGCCGCCTATACCGCCTTGCACCGTCTTGGCTACGCCCATTCGCTGGAAGTCTGGCAGGACGGCGAACTGGCGGGGGGGCTGTACGGGGTCAGTCTCGGGCGGGCCTTCTTTGGCGAATCCATGTTTCACCGGCGGAGCGAGGCCTCGCGCGCCGCGCTGGCCGGGCTGGTGAGCCTGCTGCGGCAGCGCGGCGTCCTCCTGCTGGACTGCCAGATGGAAACGCCGCACATGATGGGCATGGGGGCGGAACTTTGGCCGCGTTCGCGGTACATGACCGCGCTGCGCGAGGCCGTACCCCCGCCGGAGCTGCTGCAATGTCCGTGGCGTCCGTGGACGGATCGCTATACGCATGACGGAAATGATCAGTGGCGTCCGTGCGGGGAAGATGGAGCGACGTGTGGATCATTTCGAGTTGCAGAGTACGCATAAGCCGACAGGCGATCAGCCCGCGGCCATCGGCGAACTTGTCGCCAATATCGAGGCCGGCGTGCCGGCGCAGGTCCTGCTGGGCGTGACCGGCTCGGGCAAGACGTTCACCATGGCCAACGTCATCGCGCGCTGCAACAGGCCCGCGCTGGTGCTGGCGCCCAACAAGACGCTGGCGGCCCAGCTCTACAACGAGTTCCGGGAGCTTTTCCCGCGCAATGCGGTGGAGTATTTCGTCAGCTATTACGACTACTATCAGCCGGAAGCCTATGTTCCCGCCTCGGACACCTACATTGAAAAGGATTCGTCCATCAACGACAACATCGACAAGCTGCGTCATGCCGCGACCCACGCCCTGCTGACGCGGCGGGATGTTGTCATCGTCGCTTCGGTTTCCTGCATCTACGGCCTCGGATCGCCGGAATTCTATGCGAAAATGGTCATTCCCGTAGAGATCGGACAGCATTTCCCCATGGAAAAGCTGATTTCGCGGCTGGTGGAAGTGCAGTACGAGCGCAACGATTATGATTTTCATCGCGGCGCCTTCAGGGTGCGGGGCGACGCGCTGGAGATTATTCCGGCCTATCATCATGAGCGCGCCCTCCGGATTGAATTTTTCGGCGACGACATTGATCGCATGTGCGAAATCGATCCGCTGACGGGGGACACGCTGTGCGAGATCTCCAAGACGGTGCTCTATCCCGCCAGTCACTTTGTATCGGCGCAGGACAATCTGCGCCGCGCCTGCTCCGATATCCGCGCCGAACTCGGGGAGCGGCTCCGCTGGTTCAAGGACAACGGCAAGCTGCTTGAAGCGCAGCGCATCGAACAGAGGACGCAGCTCGATCTTGAAATGATGGAGGAGCTCGGCTACTGCAACGGCATCGAAAACTATACCCGCCATATGGACGGGCGCAAGCCGGGCGAACCGCCGTCCTGTCTGCTGAACTATTTTCCCGACGACTTTCTGCTGTTCGTTGACGAATCGCATATCACGGTGCCGCAGCTGGGGGGCATGTACAAGGGCGACCGTTCCCGCAAGCAGACGCTGGTGGACTACGGCTTTCGTCTGCCTTCGGCGCTGGATAACCGTCCTCTCCAGTTTGCCGAGTTTGCCAGCCTGCTGCATCAGGTTGTTTACGTCTCGGCCACGCCGGGCAAGTACGAGCTGGATCAGGCGCAGGGCATCGTGGCCGAGCAGATCATTCGTCCCACCGGACTGGTCGATCCGGAGGTGGACGTCCGGCCCACAAAGGGGCAGATGGACGATCTGCTTGGCGAGTGCCGCGCGCGCATAGAGCGGGGCGAGCGCGTTCTCGTGACGACCCTGACAAAGCGGATGGCCGAGGACCTGACGGAATACTGCTGCAACATGGGCGTGAAGGCGCGCTATCTTCACTCGGATATCGATACGCTGGAGCGCATGCAGATTATTCGCGCCCTGAGGACCGGCGAGTTCGACGTGCTGGTGGGCATCAACCTCCTGCGCGAGGGGCTGGACATTCCCGAGGTTTCGCTCGTCTGCATTCTGGACGCCGACAAGGAAGGTTTCCTGCGTTCCACCGGCTCGCTGATTCAGACGTTCGGACGCGCGGCGCGCAACGCGCGCGGGCGCGTTATCCTGTACGCGGATACGGTGACGGCCTCCATGAAAGCCGCGATGGACGAAACGTCGCGGCGGCGAAGCAAGCAGCAGGCCTATAACGAAGAACATCATATCACGCCGCGCAGCACAAGCAAGAGTCTGGCGTCGCCGCTTGACTCCCTCTATGCCGATTCGGGCGGAACGCGCGGCAAGGGCAGGGGAAGAAGCCGGAAGGACGCGTCTCCGGCGGAGAACGCCGCGCCCCTGACCGCCGAAGCGACGGCCGAACTGATCGCCGCTCTTGAAAAGGACATGCGCGCGGCGGCGCGCGAACTGGAATTTGAACAGGCGGCGGAAATCCGCGATCGTATCCGCGCCCTTCGAGAGCGGCTTGTCGCCCTGCCGGAATAGCGCATTTTGCCTTTGAAAAAGGCGAAACGCGAGGCGGCGGCGCGCAGCCTGCGGCCCAAAGCGAGCGGAAAAACGGCGTTTTTTCAGCGAAACGACAGGTCGTATGATTTGAAACGCAACGCGTTTCACGCTGAAAATGTTCTAGACGGCGCGGCCCGCGAGGCGTTCCGCTTCGCGCCCCTCGTCTCCGGACGCGGGGATGAGCTTCTTTCAATCAGACCGAGCCGACGGGACCATGAACGATGGAACGGGGTTTATGAAAGACAGGATGACGCAACTTTCCCTTTTGAATGAAACGGCCGCCGCATGCCGGAAACCCGCGGAGGCGGCGTCCGTCGATGCCGGGCTTTCCTCTGTTCTTGAAGCAAGACTTGAAGAAACGGCGCTCCCGAAGCAGGGGGGCGCGGTCGCGGCGGCGGACGTTCAGGAAAGGATGCGCGCCCTGGGCGCCGCGCTGGAGCATCACAATTATCTTTATCATACGCTGGACGCGCCGGAAATTGACGACGACGCCTACGACGCCCTCTACAGGGAGCTTGTCGCGCTGGAAACGGCGCATCCCGAACTGGCCGATCCGCATTCGCCGACGCGCCGCGTGGGCGGCGCCCTGCTGGGCGGGCTGGCCAAGAAGCGCCACACGCGCCGCATGTACGGTCTCGACAATGTCTTTTCGGACGATGAATGGCGCGAGTTTGTGGAACGCATGCGCCGCGCCCTGCCGGAAGCCCCGGAAGCGTTCTGGTGCGATCCGAAGCTGGACGGTCTCGCTCTGGAAATCATTTATGAGAACGGCGAATTGCGCGAAGCCCTGACGCGAGGGGACGGAGAGGAGGGCGAGGTCGTGACCGAGGCCGTGCGAACAATCCGCACGGCGCCGTTGCGGCTGCGGGGCCCCGGCCCCTTTCCCCGCCGTCTGGAAGTGCGCGGCGAAGTCGTGATGTACAAGGCGGATTTTGCCGCGCTGAACGCCCGTCGCGAGAGTCTCGGGCAGAAATTGCTTGCCAATCCGCGCAACGCGGCCGCCGGCGCCCTGCGTCAGCTTGATACGACGGCGACGCGTCAGCTCCCGCTGCGCTTTCTGGCGTACAGTCTTGGCGACGCCGACTGGGCGCCCGCGCCGGCCTGCGCGAGTCAGCACGAGCTGATGGCGCGCCTTCAGTCCTACGGCTTCCTGACGCCGCCGGACGGGCGTCTGTGCGCCGATCCCGCGGAGGTGGAGCGTTACGCCGCCTGGGTCCGGGAGCGCAGGCCGGACTTTCCCATGGAAATCGACGGCGCCGTGGCCAAGCAGGACAATCTTGAAGCTCAGGAGGCGCTGGGCTTTACGGCGCGCGCGCCCCGTTTTGCCGTGGCGTTCAAGTTTCCGGCTGTGCAGGCGCGGACGCTGCTGCGCCGGATCGAGATTCAGGTGGGGCGCACGGGCGCCCTGACGCCCGTGGCCGTGCTGGACCCCGTGCCCGTGGGCGGCGTCATGGTTTCTCGCGCCACCCTGCATAATGAGGACGAGATCCGCGCCAAGGACGTGCGCGTGGGCGATACCGTTCTTGTGCAGCGCGCTGGCGACGTTATTCCCGAGGTTGTGGGGCCGGTGCTGGAGGCCCGTCCCGCCGACGCGGTTCCCTTTGAATTTCCGCATACCTGCCCCATCTGCCATGAAAAGGCGCATCGCGCCGAAGGGGAAGCCGTCTGGCGCTGCGGCAATGTCTCCTGTCCCGCCGTGCGCCTTCAGGCCATACGGCACTTCGTGTCCAAGGCCGGGCTGGATATCGTGGGCGTGGGGGAAAAGTGGGTGACGCAGCTGGTGGAGGCCGGGCGCGTGCAGTCGCCTTCCGATCTTTTCACGCTGACGCCGCTGGAATTGATGCAGTATGATCGCATGGGCGAAACGCTGGCGCAGAAAATGACGGACGCGCTGGAGGAGGCGCGCCTTACGGCAACCCTGCCGCGCCTGATCAGCGCGCTGGGCATTCGCCATGTGGGCGAACAGACGGCGCGGGTGCTTGCCGCCGCCTTTGCCGATCTGGACGCGCTGGCCGCCGCGGATGAAGAACGTCTCCTCGCCTTGCCGGACATCGGCCCGGAGGTCGCGTCTTCCATTCTGGACTTTTTCGACACCCCGGCCAACAAGCTGCTGCTGGAGCGTTTCAAGGCGCTGGGATTATGGCCGCGGCGAAACGACGAAGAAAACGCCGCCGTCGGGGCCCCTCGTCCGCTGGAGGGGGCGACAATCCTCTTTACCGGCACGCTTTCCATGCCGCGAGGCAGGGCGAAGCAGCTGGCCGAAGCGGCCGGGGCCGTCGTGCTGGGAAGCGTCAGCAAGAAGCTGCAATACCTTGTCGTGGGCGATGATCC
The DNA here is from genome assembly GCA_944324555.1 of uncultured Desulfovibrio sp. Taxonomy (GTDB): domain Bacteria; phylum Desulfobacterota; class Desulfovibrionia; order Desulfovibrionales; family Desulfovibrionaceae; genus Desulfovibrio. Next base: position 8,665 of record CALUWU010000007.1, on the reverse strand, counting down.
CGGCGGCAAGCTCGACAAGGCGCAAAAACTTGGCGTTACCGTGCTTGACGAAAGCGCCTTTCTGCAATTGCTGCGCGGAGACGCCGAAAAGGCGGCCGACGCCGCCAGTCATGAAGCATAACGAACGCGCGAAGAGTCGGACGTCCGCGTCCGCACCGCGCGTGTAAACCTGTTCCTGCGTGCGTTTCAAGGAGAAGAATATGGCTACGCCGATTATTGTTATGGGAGCTTGCGGTCGCATGGGTCGCGTTATCGCCGACCTGGCCCGGGAGGACGCCGCGTTTACGCTGGCGGGCATGGCGGACAATCGCATCGACGCCCTTGCCGGGGAGAGCGGTTGCGCGATCGGCGCGACGCTGGCGGAAGTCCTGCCGCGCTGTCCCGGCGCCGTGATCATCGATTTTACCGCGCCGGCCGCGACGCTGGAAAACGCGCGTCTGGCGGCGGAAACAGGGACGCCCCTGGTCGTGGGCACTACGGGATTCACGGCGGAACAGTTGCGGGAACTGGAGGCGGCGGCGCAACGGACGCCCCTGTTCTGGTCGTCCAACATGAGCGTTGGCGTCAATGTGCTGATGAAGATTCTGCCGGAACTGACCAGGGCTCTGGGCGACAAATATGATATTGAAATGGTGGAACTGCACCATAACCGCAAGAAGGATTCCCCCAGCGGCACGGCCCTGATGCTGGGCGAATGCCTTGCCGAGGCGCGCGACTGGAAGCTGGAGGACGTGCGCTGCTCGGCGCGCGACGGCATCATCGGCGAGCGCCCCAGGGCGCAGATCGGCATTCAGGCCATTCGCGGCGGCGACGTGGTCGGCGTGCATACCGTCTATTTCATGGGCCCCGGCGAACGCATCGAGGTGACGCATCAGGCGCACTCGCGCGAGACCTTCGCGCAGGGCGCGCTGCGGGCGGCGGCCTGGCTGGCGGGACGGAAGCCCGGACGGCTTTATCGGATGCAAGACATTTTCTAGAAAATTTCTTGAGTTTTGTTTTCAAGTAGTGTAGCGCTCTTTGAGACAAGACAACTGTTTGACGGACGTTTCTCGTCCGCTGACGAAACCATGGGGGCTTTCATGCCGCAGGTCGCAGCGCGTATTAACGATGAACAAGAGCGTTGGCTCAAGGATTATTTCCGAACCAAGAGCGCCGGAGCGGAATTCATTCTGCCGTGGGCGGTGGATACGTTTTTCCGCGCCATCACCAACATCAAGACCATATTCAGCGCTGCGGAGCTGAAAACCATTGTCGAGGCGCACAAGGACATCAAGCTGATGCCGGATCATTCGCGGCTCAACTATCTGCTGTTGCGCGTGACGGACGCCTGCGACATGAACAATATTCACCTGCGACACGGCGCCAGCAAGTCGAGCCTTGAAAGCAAGCTGAAGGGGCTGGACGATACGCAGGCGACGGCGCTCATGGTCTGGGCTTCGGCATTCTGGGTCAGCCGCAACTGTTCGGCTGAAAATCTGGACGATTATATCAGCTCCTACTAGAGCGTTTTGCCTTTGAAAAAGGCAAACGCGAGGCGGCGGCCGCGCCGCCTCGCCCAAAGCGAGCGGAAAAACCGCGTTTTTTCCGCGAAACGACAGGCCGTATGGTTTGAAACGCAAGGCGTTTCAAACTGAAAATGCTCTGGGAGCCGGGCGGCGCCCGGGCCGCCCCGCCTGCGTCGGGCAAGGCGGTCTGTTCCGCCGGGAGCGCATCCTGACGATGGGTCCCGGCCCTGAAAGCGCCTCGCGTTTCTTCGGGAGCGCGGGATCGGAAGTCGCCGCGAGGCGTCTTCTTTTTCGGAATCGAGAGCGCGGGGAACGCGGCGAGCGACAGTGTTCCCTGCCGGTAGAGGAGGCAGCATGCGATACGGAATGGCCGTTGTCGCGCTGTTCGTGCTTCTGGGCTTGCCCGCGACAGACGCGCACGCCGCCTGCGACAGACAACAGGCGGAACAGGCCCTGACGACCTTTGACGAAGCCGTCAGTTCCCTGTCCGAAAGCGCGCAGGAACGCTTTCTGGAGCTTCATGCGCGCGAACTTGATCTTCTGGAAGCCGCGGAAGAAGCGAAGGACTGGAGCGGACTGTGCGAAATTCTTTCAGGAATCAAGGTTCCTCCGAAAGAGCAGGGCGCATCGCCGCTTCAACCAGACGCTTGACATACGGCGAGACAACCCCTATAGACACCCCATGCGCTCGTAGCTCAGTTGGATAGAGCGATAGCCTCCTAAGCTGTAGGCCACAGGTTCGATTCCTGTCGGGCGCACCAATTTTTTCAGGACGTTACATGCAGTTGCATGTCGCGTCCTGTTTTTGTTTCCACGCAAATTTTCTTTTGTGGTGCCCATATGGTGCCCACCCTCCAGCCGCCTCCCGCGGCAGTCTCCCCCCATACCCCCTTCCTGAATCAGCTCATCCACAAGTCCGCTGCCGGCAGTCGTACCGCTGTCCGCGCTCTATTCGTGCGCCCCCGCCTCAAGGTACTTTCCCCCCGGCCCAGGCGCAACGGGGCCTCCTCCCCAGACAATGGCCGCGAACCGCGAAATGAAATGGGCGGGAAAACGAAATGTCCTTTTTATCTGTGAAACATATTTTGTTCAATTTTATTGAAAGGTTATGAAATGACAAAAAAGAATGACGACATGGCGGCAAAGGTCAACGCCCGCGTAGAGGCGGAACGGGCGGCACGGCGGAAGGATGAAGGCAGGCCCTCCGCTGTTCGCGCCATGGAAATTTCAGACGACGAGTTGTGGGCTTACTTGCGCGAGAACCGTGTCGGAGACGCCAAGCTCTACTGTCGTCTGCACCGGGACAAGGTTGTCTACCTCAAGAACTGGGAACGCTGGCTGCTCTGGCAGGGGCATCACTGGCAGGAAGATGAGTATCTGGAGGCGTATCAGCGGGTGGAAGCCGTCTGCGAGCTGTACCAGCGCCTTGCCGACAAGAAGCGGGAGGAGCTGGCCGAAGTGGACGACAAGGAAGAGCGCGCCGTTATGCAGCACATGATTGACGCGGCGGAACGCCGCATCAAGCTCCTACGGGATCGCAATGGTCAGGACAACCTGCTGACGATGGTGTGCCGTGTGCCGAAACCTCTGCTTGTGCTGCCCCGGCAACTTGACCAGCAGCATTATCTCAAGGCCTGCCCCAATGGCGTGATTGATCTCCGCACAGGGGAGCTGCACGCCGGGCGTCCCGGGGATTATCTGCTGAACGCCATGCCCACGGAGTATCGTCCCGAACTGCTCCAGTCTGAAAGTCCCTGTCCCGAGACGGAGAAGTTTCTGCTGTCGTCCATGGACGGCGATCAGGAGGTCGTCAATTTCATCTGGCGGCTGCTGGGCTACGGGCTGATCACGAAGCGCAAGGATCACATTTTCGTGATCTTCCACGGAGAGCATGGGCGCAATGGCAAGGACACGCTGATCAAGCTGGTGACGCATGTGCTGGGCAATGCGCTTTCCGGGGACGTGCCGGTAGAGATGCTCTTGCAGTCGAACATGACGCGCAACTCCTCCGGGCCGTCGCCGGACGTCCTCCAGCTTCGGGGGATGTGCATCGCATGGATCAACGAGGCCGAGGAAAATCAGCGTTTTGCCCTGGCGCGTCTCAAGAAGCTGACGGGCGGCGGATTCATCAGCGCCCGGGGGCTGCAAGACAAGGCGCAGACGACCTGGGAGCAGACCCATCTGCCGATCATGACAACCAACGAGCTGCCGAAGGCGAAAGCCGAGGATGCGGCATTCTGGCAGCGCGCGCTGATCGTGCGCTGGGAGCTGTCCTTTGTGCCTGAACCGAAGGAACCCTACGAACGCCCGGCGGACAAGGATTTGGAGGACAAGGTCAAGGCCGAGGCGGAGGGAGTGCTGGCCCGCATGGTGCGCGGCGCGCAGGAATACTTGAAGGAAGGCTTGAAGGTTCCCGACAAGGTCAAGGGCTGGACGCGGACTCAGCGGATGAAATGGGATGATCTCGGCCAGTTCTTTGATGACTGGTGCGAACTGGAGCCGCGTCAGGAGAATCCCGACGACTACCAGACGCGGGTAGCAGCCGCCGATCTCTATGAAGCCTACTGCCTGTGGTACGCGCGGAACAAGGATCGTCGCTACAGCATTTCTGCGAAGAAATTCGCTGAGTTGCTTAACAAGAAGGATATCCCCTGCAAGCGCAGCAATGGCAGCTGGCGTCTTGGCGTTGTCCTCAACGCCGAAGGTAAGGACGCGCTGGAAGAAGCGCGCGGCAAGCGCGATCTGTCCGGTTCCGTCCGGGGGAGTTTTTAAGCAACATATTGAAAAAACAGGATTATAGTAAAAATGGACAGATGGACAGATCGCATCGGCAATTTCCACACATCAGGCGCGCTCGCGATCCTGTGCGTGTGGATCATGGCGTGTATGTGTCCATCTGTACATTATGAAAAAAAGTAAAAGAAATAAGTAAGATAAATAAAAACACCTGCGGACGGATACGGACAGATGACGCTTCTGGAGCTGTACAAATCACGATATGGGCAGGCTGTGCGCCGACAGGGGGCGGGCTGGAACGGCCCCTGCCCCCTGTGCGGCGGCGAGCCGGGCAAGAGCGACCGTTTCATGGTGTGGCCGGATCGGCGGGAGAGCAACGGCTTTTCCCGTGGGCATATGTGCATCGAGAAGGATATTCCCGGCGCATGGCATTGCCGGCGCTGCGGACAGAGCGGCGACACCATCGCCTACCTGCTGCAATGCGAGGGCATGAGCTGGCGGGACGCGCTGCGCGAGCTGGGTCTGGATGGTTCTTCTCCGGCGCGTCGTCCCCGGCGTCGTCCCGCGCCGGTGGAACCGGCGGCGACGCGGACGGCCTTCCATCCCGTCAGCTGGGAGCAGCCTTCGGCGAAGTGGCAGGAGTATGCCGGAAAGCTGGTGGAGGAAGGAGCGGCTGCCCTGCCGGAACAGGAGCAGGCCGTGGCATGGCTCCGGCGTCGGGGCCTGCCTGCCGAAGCCTGCGCACGCTACGGTCTGGGCTGGCTCGCTGCCGACAATCCGCGCCATGCCGGTCGGTTCCGCTGGCGTTCCGCGCTGGGGCTTGCGCCCAAGGTGGTCGATGGACGGGAAAAGACAAAGCTGTTCATCCCGCGCGGCATCTCCATCCCGACGTTTGATGCCTCCGGTCATGTGGCAGCCATGCGCATCCGGCGTCCTCGGCAGGACATGAGCGGCGACAGGCGACAGTCCAAGTATCTGGCGCTGGAGGGCGGCAGCCGTGCGCCCTTCCTGCTTCGTTCCTCGCTGCCCTCTGAGCTGGCGGTGTACTTCGTGGTCGAGGCCGAGCTGGACGCCATGCTGATTCATCATGTGTCTGGCGGATTCATCGGGGTGCTGGCTCTGCGGTCGAATCGGACAAAGCCAGACGCCGCGGCCCATGCCGCCCTGAAACGGGCGCAGCGCATCTGTCTTGCGCTGGACTATGACGAAGCCGGAGCCGAGGCCTTGCCGTGGTGGTTCCAGACCTACGGCACATGCCGGCGCTGGCCAGTGCCGGAAGGCAAGGATCCCGGCGACGCGGCGTCGCTGGGCGTGGACATTCGGAGCTGGATTGCCGCCGGCTTGCCGCCGTCCGTGGCCCTGCCGGAAGCCGCCCCCGTCGCTGCGGACAGATTGCCTGGCTGCGCTGTTGAGGCGGGGAGAGGGGAGTGCGGCGGAATTTCGCCCATTCCTTCCGCAACCAGCGAAAAGGACGCGCCTGCCGTTCGCCCGGAGATCCCCGGGCAGGAGGACGCATACGCGGACGGCGATGCCGCGGGGGGAGGGGGCGCGGCCCCGGACTATGCCGCCTGCTGGAAACGCGAAGGCGGCTCGCTCGACCATCTGCCTGTCGATGAGCTGGCCGTCGTTACGGCTGCCCTGCCGGACTATCTGACGCCCGCCGACGTGCCGCGGGCAGTGGGCCGGGCATGGCTGCTGTGGCGGGAGCTGCCGGGCCTGCGCTATGCGCGCTACAGCCCGGATGAGTTCACGCGACCGGGGTGGGGCTTTTCCGGGGACGTGCGTCTGCCGGGCTATGCCCAGTCGCTCTACGACGAACTTCTGGCCCTGTACGATGGCAGCTATGTGCTGCGTACATGGTTGCGCGACCATCGGGCCACCGTGGTAACGGCGCGGAATATTTTCAACATCTGGGGTGATTATGACGATTGATGACGTCAACGAAAAGCTGGCCGCAGCAAGCATGGCCCTGTATGGCGATGCAGCGAGCCTGCGGGCAGTGGACCCGCGCACGCTCTCGCTGCTCAAGCGCAATGCGCGCACTTTTGACAAGGATACCTTTCAGCAGCTCACGGCAAATGTGCGTGCCGACAAGCGTCTTTCCAGTACGCCCCTGTGCTGGGAAACGCCGGAGGGCCTGCTGGAAGTCCTCTCTGGCAACCATCGTGTGCAGGCGGCGATAGAGGCCGGGATCGAGCAGGTCCTTGTGCTGGTGCTGCATGGCGATTTGAGCAAGGCCCGGCGCATTGCCATACAGCTGTCCCACAATGCGCTTGTGGGAACGGATGATCCTACCCTGCTGGCGGAACTCTGGGCCGAGATAGACGAGATAGAGGCCAAGCTCTATGCCGGATTGAGCAGCGATGTGGTGACGAAGCTGGAAAAGATAGAGCTGGTGGGCTTTACCACTCCGCAGGTCTACACGCGCACCATCAGCCTGGCCTTTGTGGATGATGAACTGTCCCGTTTTGACGCGGTGCTTGAGCAGCTTGAGATGCTCCCGGGCGAAACGGTGCATGTGGCGCCGCTCTCGCAGTTCGAGCGTTTTTTCAGCGCGCTGGAAGGAGTGAAAAAGAAGTTTGAGGTACGCAACACCTCGCTGGCCATGCTCAAGATGTGTGAGATTTGCGAGGCTGCCCTGGCGGATGCCACGCCCGAAGCGGGAGCGCAGTCATGAGCTTTATCGGAGCTGTTTCCGCCTCTGTGCGCAAGGTGCTTGCCGAATACGCGCGGAATGTCCTCCTTCCTCCGCTGATTGTCGGCGCGGGGAATTTCACTGTGCCTTCCGTGCTGCGTTCCGGGGGCTATGCCGGCCCCATCACGGCCTGTGACGTGACGCTCTACACGTCTGCCCTTGGCTGTTACCTGACAGACAAGGAGCTGGGCGCGGAGGAAAAGGAGGATTGTCCTCCCCAGCTCCGGGGGCTGCTGCGCACGTCCACGCCGCTGGAGCTGGCGGCCTCTGTCAGTCTGCTGCTGGACTTGCGCGAAGTCTGGCAGTGCAGAAACGCCTTTCAGGCCCGCATGGTCGAGCATCGCCGCAAGGCATGGGACGCGCTCATGGAAAGGACCTGCGAAAAGCTGACCGCCTACAAGGCGCATATCGGAGCCATTGACTATCGGGCGCAGGATGGTTTCGAGCTGCTGGACGAGCATGGCCCGGCCCATACGGTCTTTGCCTTCCCGCCCACCTACAAGCGCGGTTACGAAAAGCTGGAGGCTCTGCTTTCTGCGGCTGTCCGCTGGCCGACGCCTGCCTACCGGGAAATGACGGACAAAAGTTCGGAGCTGTACGAGCGCATTGCCGGGTTCCAGGCATACTATGTGGTGCTGGAAAAGGACTTGCCGGAAGTCTATGCCATCCTGGGCAAGCCGGTTGCAGTCCTGCCGCGCGGGCGGGGGCGCACGACGTACATTGTTGCGCGTCATGCGCCGTCCGTTGTCGTGCGTCCCCATGTCAAGACCGCCCCCGTGGGGCCGATCTGGCCCAGCGCTGCCCCCGTCACGGGCGCGGAGCTGCCCGGCTTTGCCGTGGTGAAACGGGCGCAGTCCCTGCGGCTTAACGAGCTGTATCTTGCGCGTCGCATTGACTATTACGACGGCGGCGTGGATGCCTGCCTTGTCCTGACGCTGGACGGCAAGGTGATTGGCAAGGCCGACTTCATGAAATCGACTGTCGGCACATGGAAGCTGCCGGAAAATCCCGATGGCGAGGATGCTATTTATATCATGTGTGATCTTGCCATTGCCTCCGACGTGGAAAAGCGTCTGGCCAAGCTGGTGCTGTATCTGCTGGGCAGCACAGAGGTCCGCGACTGGCTGAATGCCCGGCTGAACCTGCGTCTCGGCTACGTTGTGACGACGGCCTTTTCTCGCGGGCCTGTCAGCATGAAATACCGGGGCGTGTTCAAGCTCTACAGCCGCAAGCAGGACAAGAAAACCGGCCAGTTTGTTCTGAACTACTACCGCGCCTTTTCCGGGACGCTGCGCGAAAATTTTGAAGTCTGGCTGAAAAGAGTAAATAAATAGCTGAAATAATTATAAAAAAGTTTACAAAAGGGGGTACTGTGGTATCTTTTTCTTATGAAAGGAACTCATTCCAACACGGAGGCAGTCATGAAAGAAGCCACTCGTCGCACACTGGCGCGCATCATGCGGGCCGCATGGGAACTGGCCCGCCTTGGGGCGCGGCAGTACGGCGGAACTCCCCGGCTCTATTTTGCCTGTGCGCTGCGGCTGATCTGGGCAGACATGCGGACGGACAAACGAACGCCTGCACGGCCTGCCTCTCTCTGGGTGAAGGGTATCGGCAACCTGTATGCTCTTCCGGGAGTCTCTCTCCCGCAGCAGGTACAGCGCGGGCAATTCTGTCTGCCCGGCATCAGCAAATAAAAAAGGCGGCAGTGCCACCTGCCGCCTCACGT
>CALUWU010000006.1 GCA_944324555.1 uncultured Desulfovibrio sp. | reverse complement strand
CACCTCGGCGCCACCCAGAACCGTCTGGAAAACACGGTGACCAACCTCACCATCCAGTCGGAAAACCTGCAGAACGCCGAATCCCGCATCCGCGACGTGGACGTGGCTACCGAAATGACCAACTTCGTGCGTAACCAGGTGCTTACGCAGTCCGCGGTCGCCATGCTCTCGCAGGCCAACTCCATGCCGCAGATGGCCATGCAGCTCATCGGCTAACAAGCAAAAATCGGTCGCGCCGCCGCTCAGGCAGCGGCGGCGCGCCGCCTTTCCCACTTGCAAACGCCCTCAGCCGGAGCAAATCCATCGCAACCGACAACTCTTGGTAGGGCGCGCAACGCATGTTCACGAGGACGGTCGTGCGCATGGGCGCGTCAGGTTTTTATACCGTAGATGGTCTTTCAGCTCATCGGCCAGGCGAACGCCCTTTCTCTCCTCAGGAGAGGAAGAAAGACGAAAGCCCGCCGCGTTATGCTTTTGCCCCTTTCCTCCCTCCCCGATACAGGAAGGAGGAAAGGGGCTTCTTGCCTTTCCCGCATACAGGGCGTATACCCGTCACGAGACTCATGTCTCATACGCAAGGGAAAAGCTTATGCTAATACTGAGCCGACGTGCAGGCGAAAGCATATACATTGGCGACAATATCCGTGTCAGCGTACTCAAGATACAAGGCAACCAGATCAAACTTGGTTTTGACGTGCCGGAAAATGTCGGCGTGTATCGTGAGGAAGTCTACAACCGCATCCGGGAACAGAACCAGAAGGCTCTCGACGTCAGTAATGACGCGCTTCTGAAAATGGCCGCCATGTGGCAGCAGACAACATAAATGCCGTCTGCGAAGGGAAGTCGCCTTTCTCCCGGCCCCGCAACCGCACGATAATGCCTGTCCCGGGGTAGCGCATCCCTCACGCTGTTGCCGCTCTCTCCCGATTCGGCAACGAAACTCCGCCGACTGGTTCTCTGCTTGCGGAATATATACACAGACCTTGGAACCCGGGACGCCGTCCGAAATTTTTCGGAACGGCGTCCTTTTTTCTGCCCGCCGCGCTCGCCCTGGAGCTTCTTCCGTTTGAAAGGCGTTGCGCTTCAAACCATACGGCCTGTCGTTTCACGAAAAAAACGCGTCTTTTCCGCTTGCCTTGGGCCGGGCGCCGCCGCCTCGCGTTTCGCCCCCTTCAAAGGAAAAACGCTCTAACCATTTAATCTGCTTGACGCTCTACAGATATCTCCGCTATGAATCCTGCTGACGGCAACGCCGCCCCGAAACCTTCCGCCAGACGTTCCCCTTGCGCCTCGTCCCGGCGCGACGCTCCATAACCGTAAAAAACGCCCCGCGTTCACCCGGCTCCCCCCATTCCCAAGGCGCGCCGACGCGCGCCCGAAACTCCCCGCCGCCTGCCCCCAGGACGACCGCGATGCGCGCATGCCGCTCATGGAGGAGACGCATGTACATCAAGCATAACGCAATGGCCAGGGATGTCGCCAATACCCTGGCCTCCCACTACAAGAATCTGGCAACCTCAACCCGGCGCCTCTCCTCGGGCATGCGTATCAACGGCGCGGCCGACGACGCCGCAGGTCTGGCCATTTCCGAACTCATGCGCGCCGATATTGCCGCTCTGCATCAGGGCATACGCAACGCCAACGACGCCATTTCCATGATCCAGATCATGGACGGCGCTCTGGGCATTATCGAGGAAAAACTGATTCGCATGAAGGAACTGGCCGAACAGGCCTCTACCGGCACCTACGACTCCACCCAGCGGCTGATGATCGATTCTGAATTTCAGGCCATGGGTTCGGAAATTACCCGCATCGCCCATGCGACGGAATTCAACGGCATCAAGCTGCTGAACGGCTCCCTTTCCGGCGGCGCGGACGGCGCAACCGGTCCCGTTACCGCCACGGTCAGCGCCCAGTGGGATTTCAACGATACCGCCGACGCCTCCGGCAACGGGCATACCCTCACGACCAACGGCATGGTTTCCTTCAACGGCGGCCGAATGGAAACGCAGGAAGGCTTTGTCGGCAACGCTTCCGTCAACCTCGATCTTTCCGGCGATCCGGGCTTGAGCTTCGCCCTTACCTTCAGCACCATTCGCGCGGCGGGTACCGGCGCCGGCGCTCAAACCGAATTGTTCAGTTTCGGCGGCCTCACCGCCGTTGCCTACACCACCGGCGAACTGGAAGTGACGCTTAACGGGCAAAGCGTCGGCAGCGCCGTCGGCGCCGTCAGCGACGGCGGCGTCAATACGCTGGAAGTCCGCATCGAAGAAGACAAGGCCCCCCACGTCATCCTCAACGGCGCGGATATCGGCAGCATCGCCAACGCTTCGCTCGGCGGCCCCGGCCAGCTCGTCATCGGCAATACAAGCAACTTCGGCTATGCGACCAGCTTCGATTCCTTCGTCATCAGGGAAGGCGAACCCCGGCAACAGGAAGCCGCCGGCCCCGCGGGCGTCCTGATCCACTTCGGCCCCGGCAACGACTCCGCCGAAGACTACTATGTCATCAGCTCTTCCGACGCCACCCTGAGCGGGCTGGGTCTGGCAGGCGTGGACGTCCAGACGCAGGAACGCGCCCAGACAACCCTGAACCGCATTGACGACGCGCAGGCCAGGCACGCGGAAATCCGCAGCTACCTCGGCGCCATGCAAAACCGGCTCGAAAATACCGTGACAAACCTCACCGTTCAGGCGGAAAACCTGCAAAACTCCGAATCCCGCATCCGCGATATCAACGTCGCTACCGAAATGACAAATTTCGTCCGGAATCAGGTTCTTACACAAACCGCCGTCGCCATGCTCTCCCAGGCTAACGCCATGCCCCAAATGACCCTGCAACTTATTGACTAGGCTCAGGGCTTATTCTGTTTTGTCTTGAGGGGGAAGAAACCCCTTTGCTCTGCTGTCGATGCCCGTAAGGCGCAAAGCGCCTAACGGGCACGGCCTGCGGCCGCCCGTCGGGTCGCTGCTTGCGGCAAAAAGGGCCCAGCCTTTCCGTAACGAAGCGAGGAAAGGCGTTCCCGTGGTTCCCCCTCAAACTCCCCCATCTTCCCCAAAACCCGCGCCTGATATGCAGACAGGTAAAGATAGATATTTTAACATATAGGAATATTTTATCTGTTATCTCGCAGGGAGACAGCTCATGATAATGAGTCCTGCCTCTGGCTTAAAAGGCTTATTAGAATGTTTGCCGGATGCCCGGCGCCCCTCTGAAAAAGCGCGCTGGGGAAGGGATGGGGGGCCCGGGGGGAAGGGAAACCTCCTCTCGCGCGAGCAGAGGGGTTTCCCTTCCCCCCGGCCAACAATTGCCTCGGAAAGGCTGAGCCCTCTCGCATCGACAGCAGCGCAGAGGGGGGGGCCCTTCCCCCCGGCCAAAATACCCCCAGGATCAGTTAAAACCTTGCGCGGGGACGGGGACGCGGCCCGGCATCGGGAGGGCGTCAAGCCGGGGCTGCGGAAGTATGTGTTCATCGTCAAAGGAGAATTCCCAGTCGTGGGTTGCGCCGTAGAGCCAGCGCCCTTCCTTGCGGCCCGAGGCGGGATCGACGAGCAGGGACAGCAGGCGCACATCGCGATGCCGGCGCCATTGGAGATTGCCGCCGAAGATAAAGTTCCCCAGACTCCAGGCGACAAATGTCCTGCGCGGCGTGTCTTCCAGAATCTGAAACGGCCCGTAGCGGTGATTGTGCGAAAAGAGCACGATATCGGCTCCTGCCAGCGCAAACAGGCGGGCCCACTGCCGCTGGCGCGGCGTGGGGGCGTCGCGGAATTCCAGCCCGTCATGGGCGTAAACAATGATGATCGCCTCGGGAGCGCCCGCGCGCAGAAGGGCTATTCTTTCCCGCAGCATGGGATAATTCAGAGTGACGATATCGGGACCGCTGCCGATCTGGGACATGGGGGAACCGCTCAGCAGATATATATCCGGCTTGGCCCAGGGCGTCGCCAGCAGCGGCGCGTATTCCCCGCGCAGATGAAGCCCGTTGTGTCGAATGGCGTTCTGATGCAGGGCGTGCATGAGCGCGACGGCGCCCTCCTGGTAGCCGTCGAAGACATGATTGTTTGCGGTGGAGGCGACGCCGTTGGGAAAGTAGAGTTGCGAAAAGAGATCGGTATGGGCGTGAAAGGTGAAGGTATTGGGCTTTGAGCGGGAAGAAAGCCCGGATGTCTCGCAATTCCAGATGAAAAGTCGCGCCTGCTCAATGCGGCGACGCGCTTCTTGACTGAAAAGGCGCGTCGCCGCATTGCTTTCAAACATGCGATCCGCGGGAACGATATCTCCGGCGGCCAAGATTTCTATGACGGCCGCGGCGCCCTCCGCCGCGCGGCAGGAAGACGCCGGCAGCGCGGACAAGAGCAGAAAAAGGAGGAAGAATCGCAGGGCGCGCCTGTATCGTTGCATTTTCATGAACGCGCGTCGAGCATCCGGGGCGCATCCCTCTCCGGGAGTGCAAAGGTCAGCGCCCGCCGCCTTCCGTCGGGGCGGATATGCGTACATAGAATTCATAGCCAAGCCAGCCGTAATTTGCGCCGTCCACGGACGGCAGTCGTCCGGCGGGGCGGTACAGGCCCGATTCTTCCAGCAACGCGCCAATTTCAGGAGTAAAGGACGCCGTATGCAGGCTTTCCGCCCTGCCCAGGGCGATGACGTCGGGGGGCGTCGCCTTCAGGGCCCGGAGAAAGGCGTCGCCGTTCCTTCCCGCCGCGATATAGGTTCGCGTCAAGTCGCTCAGGGAGGTTGACGGCGGCATGAGTCCGCTGGCGGGATACAGAAAATAGCTGAAATTGTTGACGCTGACAGTTCCTCCCTGAGGGGCGAGTTCCCGGAGCCGGGCAGCGGCGGCAACGGTGTTGGAGCGCCCGTCGTCGGGCCAGAACGGGCCGGGAGCGGCGAGCGTCCGGGCGGTCAGCCCCGGACTGTTGTAATCCCGGAAGAGGAACAGCTGCTGGAGCGAGAGAAGACAGGCAAGGGCGCATACAAGGCCGACGAGCGCCTGCCGCAAACGCGTCGGCGTGCCGACGGCGCGCCACGCCCATGCCGTCAGTCCGGCCAGCGGCGGCAGGGAGACGGCAAAGTGATAGGGAAAACCGATTTTCAGCGCCGGTTCCGCCAGCGGCAGCAGCGTCGCGCCGAGCCAGAAGAGGCCGCGCGTCCATTGCCGTTCCTGCCGGTCGCGCCTCGCGGAAAGGATCAGCGCTCCCAGGGCCAGCAGCAGGGCGCCCCCGAAAAAGCGGGGAACGCGCTCCAGATAATGAAAGAAGTTGTAGCGCACAAGATTTGCGTCCGCCGCGTAGATATCTCCGGCTGTCGCGTAGACGTTGACAAGTCCGAAGCTCCCGCGCAGGGCGAACACGCAAAGCAGGATGATCGCTCCGACAAGCAGGCCCGACGCCGCAAAGCGCATGGCCGGGCGCGGCCCGCGTCCGATCAGCAGCGCCAGAAAGCCCCAGACGGCGAAGACGGCAAAGGGCTCCCGCAGCAGAACGGCAACGGCCGTGAGAGCGCCTGCGGCAAGCTCTCCCCATGCCGACGGCGCGCGGCAGCATTCCAGCGCCAGCAGCAGAGGAATGAAGGCCGCCGCGATGCTGTTGCGGAATCCGGCCTGAATGACCGGGGGAATGTCGGCGGCGGCCAGCGAGACCGCGCCGATGACAAGAGCCGCGATGAAACCGCCGCTTTCCCGGAAGAGCGTCCGGCAGAGAAGAAAGCCGGATACGGCGGCCAGAATCATGTCCGCGCTTCGCAGCCAGACAAGCGCCTTGCCGGGCAGGGCCCAGCACCAGGAGAGCAGGGCGGGATACAGGACGAGAAATCCCTCGTCGGGCAGCCCTCGACCCGCGGCAAGGCTTTGCCAGATAACGCGGGCCCAGTAGGCATAAAAGCCTTCGTCCATGTAGGGATAGAAGCCGAGCGCCAGCGCGCGGGGCAGAACCACGCACAGCAGGACGACGCCGGATATGCCCGCAAGGCGCGCGGCGGGAGAGGCGAAGGCGGCGGGCAGGCGTTTTTCAGCGGTCAAGCAGGCGCTCCAGAGTTTGCAGGACGCGATCCTGCGCGTCGTGCGTCAGATCGGCAAAGAGCGGAAGACGAATCAGCCGCGCCGAGAGATCGTCCGTGCGGGTCATGGCGCCGTGAACGCGCCCGTAGCGCCGTCCCGCCGGCGCGGAGTGCAGGGGCACATAATGGAAGACGGCGTGAATGCCCGCGGCCTTGAGGCCTTCCAGCACTTTCTGGCGATCTACGCGCGGGGGCAGCAGAATATAATACATGTGCGCGTTGTGGACGCAGTCGGCGGGAATGACGGGGCGGCGCAGGCGTTCGCGTCTTTCCAGATCCGCCAGACCTTCATGATAGCGCTGCCAGAGCGCGAGCCGGCATGCCGTGATCTTTTCCGCCTCTTCCAGCTGCGCCCAGAGGAAGGCGGCGATGATTTCTCCCGGCAGGTAGGAGGAACCGGCTTCCTGCCAGGTGTACTTGTCCACTTCGCCCCGGAAGAAGCGGCTGCGATCCGTGCCCTTTTCTCTGATGATTTCCGCGCGCAGCACCATTTCCGGATCGTTGACCAGCAATGCGCCCCCTTCTCCCGAAATGACGTTCTTTGTTTCGTGAAAGCTGTAGGCGCCAAGATGTCCGATACTGCCGAGCTGCCTGCCCTTGTAGGTTGCCATGAAGCCCTGGGCGGCGTCCTCGATGACCTTGAGATTCCTGCGCCGCGCGATGTCCATGATGACGTCCATTTCGCAGCCGACGCCCGCGTAATGCACGGGAGCAATGGCGCGCGTGCGGGGGGTCACGGCGTCCTCAATCAGCGTTTCGTCAATGTTGAGCGTATCTTCCCGGATATCGACGAAGACGGGCGTTCCGCCGCGCAGGACGACGGCGTTGGCGGTGGAAACGAAGGTATACGACGGCATGACGACTTCGTCGCCCGGCCGGAGATCAAGAAGAAGCGACTGCATTTCAAGAGCGGCCGTGCAGGAGTGGGTCAGCAGGGCGCGGCGGCAGCCCGCGCGCTCCTCAATCCAGCGGTGGCAGTTGCGGGTAAAGGGGCCGTCGCCCGCCAGTTTGCCTCCGAAATGGGCTTCGGCAATGTAGTAGAGTTCCTTGCCCGTCATGTGGGGATAATTGAAAGGTATGGTAGCGGTGGTCATGAAGCCCCCTGTTCTGTCCGCGCGGCGACGGAACGAAAGACGAAAAACTTGAGCGTGACGAAAAGAAAGGCGGCGCAGACAAAGATGGCCGCCAGCTGCACCAGCTGATGGGGATAGCGCATGCGGTCGACAAGGACGTACAGCATGCCGAGATTTATGCCGTAGCTTGCGGCATGGGCAAGCAGGAAGCGCAGGCCGGCGCGGGAAACGCTGCCCTTGTGGGCAAAGGTGTATTTTCTGTTGCCCAGAAAGGAGATCAGCATGGCCAGCGGATAGGTGACGCCAACGACCAGCTTGGGATCGAAACCAAGCCAGGTAAGGACAAGATAGACGCCGTAGGCAAGGGCGTTCTGGGCGACGCCGATGATGCCATAGCGCAGGATCTGGCGCAAGGTTCTCCTGCCGGGAACGCCCCCGTCGGGCGTTCGCGCCGTGTTCATGGGATGCATGGACATGGCCGGGCTAGCGCAACGGGGGGGCTATATTGACGCTTTCGGCCAGAACATAGATGGGACGCTGCTTTGTCTCGTCGTAGATTCTGCCGAGGTACAGGCCGATAACGCCCAGATTGGCCATGATGATGCCTCCTATGAACCAGAGCGACACCATGACCCCGGCCCAGCCTGTGACGGGAATGTCCCAGACGAGCTTGCGGATGCATATCCAGACGGACATGCCCAGCGAAAGGAGCGTCAGCAGCACGCCGCAGCGGATGGCGAGCCGCAGCGGCCTGTTGGAATAGGCGACAATGGAGTCCAGCGCCAGCGCAAAGAGCTTGGCGAAGGTGTAGGAACTCTGTCCGCTGTGGCGCGCGCCGTGCTCGACGTCGACATAGCCGACGGAAAAGCCCAGCCATTGCAGCTGCCCCGGAAGGTTGCGCGTGGCTTCGCGCATGGTCCTGTAGGCGCGCAGCACCTTGGCCGAGAATATGCGGAAATTGGCTACCTCGCAGTCGTAGCGCATGCCGGAAAGCCAGCTGAAAACCTTTGCGAAGCAGCGGGAAGAAAGGCGTTTTGTCCAGGAATCCTTTCGTTTGCCGCGACGGGCGCAGACCATGTCGAAACCCTCGCGCGCCCTGGCGTAAAGGCGGGGAATCTCTTCCGGCCTGTCCTGCAGATCGCAGTCCATGACGACGATCCAGTCGCCGGTGCAGAGATCGAGGCAGGCCGTCAGCGTATGGTGCTGGCCGAAATTGCGGGCAAGGCGGGCGGCCTTGACGCGCGCGTCCCGGGCGGCGAGTTCCCGCAGTCTTTCCCAGGTGCCGTCTTCGCCGCAATCTTCGACAAAGACGAACTCCAGTTGATCAAAGTCCTTCATGTCCGCGACGGCGGCGCAGACCCTTTCGTGCAGGGCAAAGACGGAATCCCGGCTCTTGTACCAGGGAACGGCGATGGAGAGTCTCATGGATGTTACCTTGTCGTTTTCGGCGGCCAGAGAGTTTCAATTTTTTCCTGAGTCAGCGGGTAGACGCGCGATTCCCCGGCGTTGCACACCGAGCGTTCGGGCAGGGAGCGAAGCAGGATGCTGCCCGCGCCGACAATGGACTGCCGTCCGACGGAAAGATCCTCCCGGACGACGGCGTTGGAGCCGATGAGGGCGCGTTCGCCGATGGAGACATGGCCGTTGACGGCGGCGTTGGCGCCTATGAAGACGCCGTCGCCCACGGTCGTGTGATGACCGATGAAGGCGTTCGGCCAGACGACGATATTGTTGCCGAGAGTGGCGAAGGGCTGCACCGTGACGTTTTCAAAGATGATGTTGCCCTCGCCGCGACGGACGTTGGAGGCCACGCAGGCCCGGGGGCTGACGTAGGAAAGCTGGGTGAAGCCGCAGGCGGTCAGGGCCGCGGCGCGTTCAAGGCGCAGCGCGTTCAGGCGGGCGTAGCCCACGGCGACCAGAAAGAAGCATTCCTTTCCCCGGAAGCGCCCGGAAAGCTCGTCAAAGGGAATGACGGGCGCTCCCAGAAAGCGATCCTCGCGGCAGTATTGCCGGTCGACGGTGAAGGCGGTTACGGATTCCTTCCAGTCCTGACGAATGTAGAAGTCCAGCAGTTCGGCCTGCATGCCCAGACCGAAAATAAGAATGGTACGCATGGGAATACGGAGAAAGGGCTTTCGTTCGCGCGCCGGTTCGTAGCGCGGCGGCATCGGGAAGGGCGACGGGACGTTGAAGGCGAAAGGGGAGGAGCGCGTTCGGACGCTCCTCCCCCGAAAAGATGCGCGCGCGAGCTATCCTGCCAGCAGACGCCCCATGAAGGCAAGGGCGTCGTTCTGGATTTCCTTCAGATGCTCCTCGTCCTTGAAGCTTTCAGTATAGACCTTGCAGATGGCTTCCGTGCCGGAAGGACGCGCGGCAAACCAGCCGCTTTCGGCGCAGACCTTGACGCCGCCGACAGGCGCGCCGTTACCGGGCGCATGGGTGAGGATTTCCGTTACCGGTTCGCCGCCCAGCGTGCGGATGTCCACGTCCTCGATCTTGATGGCAGTCAGGCGGCGGCGGGTTTCGCCGTCCGCGGGCGCGTCGAGGCGCTGATAGACCGGAGCGCCGAACCGTTGCGTCAGGCGTTCGTACTGTTCGGAAGGCGTCGCCTGTTCGCGGGCCGTCATTTCCGCCGCCAGCAGGCAGAGCAGGGGGCCGTCCTTGTCGGTGCTCCACGGGCTGCCGTCGAAACAGAGGAAGGAGGCGCCGGCGCTCTCCTCGCAGCCGAAGCAGCAGCGTCCGCTTTGCAGGTAGGGAACAAACCACTTGAAGCCCACGGGCACTTCCACCAGCGGCCTGCGCAGCTCGACGGCCACGTGATCCAGCATGCCGCTGGTTACCAGCGTCTTGCCGATGCCGCCGCCGGGCCAGCGATCGCGCGTGCGGAAAAGATAGGAGCCCGCCGCGGAGAGGAAGTGGTTGGGGTTCATCAGGCCCTGCGGCGTGACAATGCCGTGGCGGTCGGCGTCGGGATCGCAGGCAAAGCTCAGGTCGTAGGCGTCGCGCAGATCCAGCAGGCGGTTCATGGCATAGGGCGACGAGCAGTCCATGCGGATTTTGCCGTCCTTGTCGCAGGGCACGAAACGGAAGGGGGGATCGACCTCGCGATTGACGATGGTCAGATTCAGCTTGTAGCGATCCGCGATGGCTTCCCACAGAGGCAGGCTTGAACCGCCCAGAGGGTCGACGGCCAGCCGGATGCCGGACGCCGCGATGGCGTCCATGTCGACGACCTTGGGAAGATCCTCAACGTAGCGGGCCGTGAAATCGTACTCGGTGACAAAGGAGGATTTTCGCGCGGCGCGCAGGTGCATTATCTGCACGTCGCGATTGCCGGTGGAGAGATGTTCGTTGGCCCGGGCCGCAATCCATGAGGTGACGTCGGTGTCCGCCGGGCCGCCGTGGGGCGGGTTGTACTTGAACCCGCCGTCTTCCGGGGGATTGTGGGACGGCGTGATGATGATGCCATCCGCGAGGCCGCTGCCGACGCGTCCGGCGTTCCATGACAGAATGGCGTGCGAAATGACCGGCGTCGCCGTGTAGGCGTCGTCCCTGGCGATGTGAACCTGCACGCCGTTGGCGGTCAGAACTTCCAGCGCGGAGCCGAAGGCCGCGGCCGAAAGGGCGTGGGTGTCGAAGCCGAGAAAGAGCGGCCCGTCGATGCCCTTGACGGCCCGGTAGTCGCAGACGGCCTGGGTGATAGCATAGATGTGCTCTTCATTGAAGGTATGCCGCAACGATGACCCGCGATGGCCGGAGGTTCCGAAAGAGACGCGTTCTCCCGGCGCCGAGGGATCGGGAAAATCCGTGTAATAGGCGCGTATAAGTTCGGGAACTCGGACAAGTTGATCGTAGTCGGGCAAGAGCCCTGCCTTGGGATGGACTGCCATACTGCCTCCTGCATGTATGGCGAGAATATAGCCGCTTCAGGGCTGTTCCGCAATCGTCCCTCCCACGGCGGAGAAAGCGGGAAAAGGGCGCTGGAGCGTTTCAGCGTTGCATAAGGATGAAACGCGAGGCGGCGGCGCGCCGGCCGGCCCAAAGCAAGCGGAAAAACCGCGTTTTTTCCGCGAAACGACAGGCCGTACTGAAAATGCTTTAATTGTCTGTTGCCTTCCGCGGGGGCAGACCGTAGTCTTGGCGCCGGGGCGCGGATTTCGACGCCCGGGACGGCGCTTTCCCGCACGGAGGGGGAGCGCCAGACTCCAGCAAAAGGAGGCGATAATGGCGGTGCATGTGGTGCGTCATCCCCTTGTGCAGCACAAGCTTGGGCTGCTGCGGATGGCTTCGACGGGAACGCGGGAATTTCGTACGTTATCAAATGAAATCGCAGGACTGCTTATTTACGAGGCCACGCAGCGTCTCCCCACGGAGACGCGGACGGTCGAAGGCTGGGCCGGCCCTGTGGAGGTGGAGGCCATATCGGGGAAAAAGGTGACGGTCGTTCCCATCCTGCGCGCGGGCCTGGGGCTGATGGACGGCGTTCTGGACATGATCCCCGGCGCCAAGATCAGCGTCGTGGGGCTGTACCGGAACGAGCAAACGCTGGAGCCCGTGGAATATTACGTCAAGCTGGCCAGCCACATGGAGCAGCGTCTCGCAATCGTGCTTGATCCCATGCTGGCGACGGGCGGCTCGCTCGTGGCCGCGCTTGATCTGCTGAAGCGCAGCGGCTGCCGCCAGATTATCAGCCTGAATCTTGTTTGCGCGCCCGAAGGCATCGCGCGCGTGGAGGCGGCGCACCCCGACGTGGACATCTACACCGCGGCCGTGGATCAGAAGCTGAACGAGCGCGGATATATCCTGCCCGGCCTCGGCGACGCCGGGGATCGCATCTTCGGCACGAAATAGAGCGTTTGGCCCTTGAAAAGGAGGGAACGCGCAAGAAAAAATGCCCGTCGGACGACGGGCATTTTTTCTTGCGGCATGCGGCCGGGCAGGAGCCGGCCCGGAACGGGCGCGGCTCAGGAAGGACGGACGCGAATGGGTTCTTCGGGATTGCGGCCGGGAATGCGCCCCGCAACGATGCAGGGCCATATGGGCTGGGGATCGGGGAAGCGGCTCAGGGCCTTTTCATAAAGTATGGCCCGTTCCTCGGGCGCCTTCCATGCCCAGTATTCGGGATCGCGGCGGTGGCGTTCGTCATGCCGGCGGGTGCGCGGGTCCTGACCGCGATAGAGTTCAAGCGCCGGAATGTCCGGCAGGGGGCGCGCCACGTCCATGAACATCTGGATAAAATGCCACATGACGTAGATATCTTCGGGATTGTCGGCCTCGTGGGCGATCCACGGCTCGTGCAGACGATCCGCGAGGCGCGGACGGAAACCCAGCCGGTAGAGCACGGCGCCGCCCTTGCCCTGCACGCTGACGATGTAGGGGTCGCATTCGCAGAAGAGGAAGGTGTTTCCCGGACCGGGATCGCCCTTGCCCTCGGTGAGCAGCCCCAGCTTGCGATCAAAGGTAAGGACGAGATCGGTTTTCAGCAGCATGCAGGCGAGGGCGGCAACGAGCAGAACCCCGCCCAGCAGCCAGAGCCAGTCAAGATGCAGGCCGCCGCAGGCGTAATAGATGCCCATGCCGATGAGGAAGGCCGCGCAGAGCTGCGCCATGAAAAGAAACAGCGGGTGCATGCGCGCCGACGGCATGACGAAGCGCAGGAAACGCCCGTCGCACATCATGTTGGCGGATTTTTCCGGCGCGACGCCTTCCACGCCGAAGGCGATGCAGCGGCGCAGCTTTGCCGGATCGGGGCGCCTTTCCCATGGCAGCGACTGCGGCGGCCAGAGGTGCGTGTCCTGTTCGTATACGGCCGGTTCCAGTTCCGGGATATGACGGGAGTCGAAGGCGGAAGAGCCGTAATACTCCGCTGACGTGAGGGGAGCTCCGCCGTCGGCGCTGTGCTGGCTGTCGTTCATCCTCGTTTCCTTAAAGAGGAATTTCCCTTGCTCCGGCAAGGTATGGTTTATAAAAAAAGGTAGTCTTTTTCTCTGGATATGGCAAGCGGGGGGAGCTTTGTCTTTCTGTCTGTCCGTAGGGGTCGCGTGCGCGTCGACCTGTTTTTTCGCTCCCTTCCTAGAGTGTACAACGGCTTGGGGTCAGAGGGAAGGGGTGGATATTTATCCGTATCCCCGGCATGGTGGAAGGAGTTCGACACATTCAGGGAAAAGGAGGGCGGCATGTGGGCCAGTCTGTGTAACGCGCCCGTATGGCAAAGGAATCTGTGGGCCTGCGCCGCGGTGGCGTTCATCATTTCGGCGGGCATGAGCCAGCTTGCGCCGCTGCTGCCGCTGTACATCCATGAAATGGGCGTGGAAAATCTGGACGAGGTGGCGGAGTGGTCCGGCATCGCCTACGGCTGCAACTTCATCTCCCTGGCCCTGTTTTCTCCCCTGTGGGGCGCGCTGGCGGACGCCTACGGGCGCAAGCCCATGGTGTTGCGCGCGACGCTCTGGCTTTCCGTCTGCATGTGCCTCATGGGGCTGGCGCAGAACGTCTGGCAGCTGACCGGCCTGCGCCTCGTGCAGGGGGCCCTGTCCGGTTTTCAGGGGGCCGTCATTCCCCTGGTCATGGCCATGACGCCGGAGACCCGCAGCGGCTGGGCCATGAGCATTCTTGTCAGCGGGCAGGTCAGCGGCGCGCTTGTGGGGCCGCTCATCGGCGGCTGGATCAGCCAGACGGCGGGCATTCGGGAGAATTTCTTCATCATGGCCGCGTGCGCGCTGGCCGGATTTCTGGTCATTCTCTTCTTTGTGCGGGAAGAATTCACGCGACCGGCCGCCGAAGGCCGGCGCTCCTGGAAGGAGCGCTACGCCTTCCCGGTCACGCGCCCGCTCGCGCTGCTCTTTCTGACGACCTTCGCCGTTCAGTTCGCGCTCATGTCCATCGCGCCCATCATTACCGTCTACGTCAAGCATCTTGTCCCGGAGAGCGAGCATGTCGCCCTGCTGGCCGGTTTCGTCTTTGCGGCCACGGGGCTTGCCAGCATCCTGACGGCGACGGCTGCCGGGCGCTGCGTGGATCGGCGCGGGCCGCGCCGCGTGCTGCCCGTCTGCCTGATATGCGCGGGGTTGATCTGCATTCCTCATGTCTTTGTCCGCAATCCTTATGAGCTCGGGGCGCTGCGTTTTCTTCTGGGGCTGGCGTCGGTGGGCATCCTGCCCGCCGTCAACAGCCTGCTGAAGAGCCATACGCCGCCTGAGTATTTTTCCCGCGTCTTCAGCGCCAACTTTTCCCATCAGTCCCTGGGCATTTTCGCGGGGTCGCTGCTCGGCGGGCATGTGGCCTCCTGGTTCGGCGTGGAGCACGTCTTTTATTTGAGCGCCGCCATGCTGCTGCTCAACGCCTGTGCGTTTCTGCTCTTTTTTCCGCGTTCCGACCGCCGGAACGAACAGGAATCCGGTCGAAATCGTGCATAAAAATCGTACAGCGTTCAATTTTTTTACAGTCGGGAAGGCCGCGAGGCTTTTCTTGTTTTCTTCGCGCAGGTGGGATATATCTTGCCAGCTTTAGATTTTGCTTTGTGCAAGGAGAACCATTCCCATGACTGAAGAACGCATGACCATGAGCGCCCCTGAAGACGGGAGCGAAGATTTTGCTGCCCTGCTTGCCGAACACGATGCCGTGGCCGAACGCGTGCATCCCGGCCAGAAGGTGACGGGCGCCGTCATCGAAATTTCCGGTGATTCCGTATTTGTAAATATCGGCATCAAGATTGACGGCGTTATGGATCGCAAGGATATTCTTGACGCCGAAGGCAAGGAAACCGTGGCCGTTGGCGACAGTATCGAGCTGTATGTGACCGGCGTCAGCTCGCAGGAAATCCGTCTTTCGCGCTCCATGGGCGGCAGCGGCATGGCCGCGCTGGAAGAGGCCCGCGACGCCGCCGTGCCGGTGGACGGGCGCGTGGCGGCCACCTGCAAGGGCGGCTATACCGTGGAAGTGCTCGGCAAGACCGCCTTCTGCCCCGGCAGCCAGATGGACGCCGTGAGCGTGGCCGACGCCGAAAGCATGGTGGGCCGCACGCTGCAGTTCCTTGTTCTGCGCGTGGAAAATCGCGGTCGCAACATCGTCGTTTCCCGTCGCGCCCTGCTGGATCGCGAACGCCAGGAAAACCTCGACAAGGTGCTGGCCGAACTGAACGTGGGCGATACCGTGGAAGGCCGCATCACCCGTACGGCTCCCTTCGGCGCCTTCATGGAACTTGCTCCCGGCGTGGAAGGCATGATTCATCTTTCCGAACTGTCGTGGTCGCGCGTGGGTTCCGCCGACGAAGCCGTGAGCGTGGGCGACATGGTGCGGGCCAAGCTGCTGTCCGTGAGCAAGGACGACAAGGGCCGCGTGCGTATTTCCCTGTCCCGCAAGCAGGCCGAGGGCGATCCCTGGGCCGGCGTGGCCGACAAGGTCGTCGCGGGCAGCGTCATGGAAGGCAAGGTCGTGCGTACCGCTCCCTTTGGCGCGTTTGTTGAGCTGGCCCCCGGCATCGAGGGGCTGATTCACATTTCCGAACTGTCCTGGACCCGGCGCGTCCACAAGGCCGAAGACGTGGTCAACGTGGGCGACACGGTCAATGTGAAGGTCAAGGAAGTCAACGCCGACGCCCGTCGCATCTCCCTGAGCCTGCGCGACGCCGAAGGCGATCCGTGGCAGGATGCCGCCTCCCGCTTTGCCGTCGGCTCCACGGTTACCGGAACCGTGGAAAGCCGCGCCCAGTTCGGCCTGTTCGTGAATCTTGCTCCCGGCGTCACGGGCCTGCTGCCCGCCGGCGTCATCAAGAGCAGCAAGAACGCCGCGGAACTGAACAAGCTCGACAAGGGCGACAGCGTGACCCTGACTGTTCAAAATCTGGACGTCGCCGCCCGTCGCATCAGCCTTGCTCCCGAAGGCTATGAAGGCGCGCCCGCGCGCGAGGATCATTCCTGGAAGCAGCACGCCTCCACGAACAGCTCTTCTTCCGCCGGTGGACTGAATATTATGGCACAGGCCTTGCAGAAGGCTATGCAGAACAAGCGCTAGCTTTTTGCTCGTCGCCCCTGCGCCCGCAGGGGCGACGACACGCTGGCGCGGAATATCCCTTCAAGGAGTCCACATGAGGATGACGAATTTGTGTGCAGCCGCGCTGGCCATGGTGATGACCATGACGGCGGCCATCGCCCAGGCGGCGCTGCCGGACTTTGCGCCGCTGGCCGCCAAATGCGGCCCCGCGGTTGTCAATATCAATACGGAACGCACGACGCGCGGCGCCGGCCCCGAAGAATTTTTCGGCGAAATGTTCCGCAACATGCCGCCCGGCTTCGATCGTTTCTTTGAACCCTTCGGCGGCGTTCCCGGCCGCGGGCAGCGCGCCCCCCGGAAACAGAAGTCCCTCGGGTCCGGCTTCATCATCTCTTCCGACGGCTATATCGTCACCAACAATCACGTGGTGGCCGGCGCCGACGTCATTCGCGTCACGCTGGACGAGGCCGGGGGCAAGGGCCGCAATCTGACGGCTACCCTCGTCGGCACGGATGAGGATACGGATATCGCCCTGCTCAAGATTTCGAGCAAGGAAGAACTGCCGTTCCTGAAGTTCGGCAATTCGGACGAGCTCAAGGTCGGCGAATGGCTGCTGGCCATCGGCAACCCCTTTGGTCTGGATCATTCGGTGACGTCGGGCATTCTCTCGGCCAAGAACCGCAATATCCATTCCGGCCCGTTCGACAACTTCCTCCAGACGGACGCCTCCATCAATCCCGGCAACAGCGGCGGCCCGCTGCTGAACATGGCGGGCGAGGTCGTCGGCATCAATACCGCCATCATTGCCAGCGGTCAGGGCATCGGCTTTGCCATTCCCAGCAATATGGCCTCCCTGATTGTGGAGCAGCTCAAGAGCGGCAAGAAAGTTTCGCGCGGCTGGATCGGCGTGGCCATTCAGGACGTGGATGAAACCGCAGCCAAGGCCCTGGGCATGGAACGCGCCGCCGGAGCGCTCGTGGGCGACGTGATGCCCGGGCAGCCCGCCGCTCAGGCCGGTCTGGAAGAGGGCGACATCATCGTCAGCGTGGACGGACAGGATATCGAAGATTCGTCGGCGCTGCTGCGGGCCATTGCCGCCAAGAAGCCCAAGAGCACCGTGGAGCTCGGCGTATGGCGCAACGGCAAGATCATGACCATGAACGTCGTGCTTGGCGAACGGCAGAGCGCCCAGAGCGAAGCCTCCGTTTCCGGCGAAGGCAACGATCAGGCGACGCTGGGCATCAGCGTGCGGCCGCTGGCGGATAATGAACGGCGCGAGCTGAAGCTGAACAGGAAGGAAGGCCTTCTTGTCGTGGACGTGGACGCGAGCAAGCCCGCGAGCGAAGCCGACATTCGTCCCGGCGACGTCATTACCAAGGCCAACGGCAAGCCCGTGGCCACGGTGGAGGACCTCGGCAAGATCGTGAAGGGCGAGGGCGTCAAGCGCGGCGCCGTCATGCTTCAGATCCTGCGTCGCGGCGACACCTTCTTCCGTCCCGTTCCCCTGCCGCAGAAGTAACGCGGATTATCGTCAATGACACGCGGGAGGCTGTCCTTTGCAAGGGCGGCCTCCTTTTTTTGCGTTCGTCTGCCAGGGTTGTCGGAGGGGATGTTGTCGGGGGGAAGGGAAACCCCTCTGCTCGCGCGAGAGGGGTTTCCCTCCCCCGGATC
Organism: uncultured Desulfovibrio sp.; assembly: GCA_944324555.1. GTDB lineage: Bacteria > Desulfobacterota > Desulfovibrionia > Desulfovibrionales > Desulfovibrionaceae > Desulfovibrio. The sequence goes on along the minus strand of CALUWU010000006.1, from coordinate 3,956 downwards.
CCCTCCCATCCCCAGCGCGCTTTATAGGGAAATACCGGGGGCGGGCACGATGGAAAAGAAGGCCCCCCGCAACGCGGCTTTCCTGCGCTGCGGGGGGGGGACAAACGGGGACGAACAGAGAAGGGCTGCTTTGTCTGTCAGCGCTTCATTTCCGCGATGATGGTCGAGAGCTCCTGCGTCTGACGGGCCAGTTCGGTAATGGCGTTATTGGCTTCGTTCATGGATTCCGCCGTCTGGGTGGTCATGGCGTTGACCTGTTCGACGGTGCTGTTGATGGCGTTGCTGGCGGAGGATTGCTCCCGGCTGGCGTCGGCAATGGCGCTGACCTGCTCTGCGGCCTGTTCAATATCGCCGACAAGCTCCTGCATGGCGTCGCCGGACTGCTTGGCCAGAACGGTCGTTCTTTCCACCTCTTCGACGGTCGCGCTCATGATTTTCATGCTTGCCGTCGTACTTTCCTGTATGGCCCGGATGGCGTTGCCGACGTCCGTCGTCGAGGCCATGGTCTTTTCGGCCAGCTTGCGGACCTCGTCGGCGACGACGGCAAAGCCGCGTCCGGCTTCGCCCGCGCGGGCGGCCTCAATGGCGGCGTTGAGCGCCAGCAGATTCGTCTGATCGGCTATGTCGGAAATGACGCCCATGATCTGGTTGATGTTCTGGGCGTGTTCCGTCAGTTGCTGCATGTCTTCCCGAAGCTGGATCGTGACGTTGTGGACGCGATCAATGCTGCTCAGAGACTGCTGCACGACAGCGGATGCGGAACCGGCCTTGGAGCGCATGCTGTCCGTCATCTCGGCCGTCCTGCCCGCATTCTCCGCCACATGCTGCACGGCGGCGTTCATCTGCGTAATGGCGGCCGCGGCTTCGGAAAGGCGGCGCGAGGATTCCAGCGAGGAATGGTTGGTCTCTTCGACCTGGGAGGCAAGCTGTTCGGACGTGGAGGAAAGCGTCTGCACGATGCCTTCCAGCCGGCCGGCGGCCGCGAGCATGCCTTCCTTCTTGCCCTGTTCGGCCTGCGACAAGGCCCTTTCGGCAAGGCCTTGCGCCTGCTGCGCCTGTTCCATGGCGTTCAGGGCCCTTGCTTCCTTCTGACGGCTTTCATTCAGCAGGCGTTCAAGGTTGTCGCGCATGGACTGGAACGCGGCGGACAGAACGCTGAGTTCGTCGTTGCGTCCGGCCGCCTTTTTCAGCGTGGCCGTTTCCGTCGGGGTAAAGGCAAGATCGCCCGCGGCCACATGCCGCGCGATTTGCGCGCTTATGTGAATATAGGCCGCCACGCTCCGCAGATTGAAGAAGATGACGATGCCGACAAGCAGGAGGAAGCCCGCCAGCACGGCGATGCTGCTGTACAGCATGTCGTTGATGGGGGCGAGCAGCTCGTTCCGGCTGATGTCCATGACCACAATCCAGTTCATGCTGGGCAGCGCCTGATAATAGACGATACGTTCGTCGGCGCCGTCCATATAGCTCGTGTTGCCCTGCTTTGCATTGAGCACCCGCTGCATATGCGGCAAGCCCGCGTCGTTGCGTCCCAGAACCTTCGCGTCGGGATGGAGAACGATTTCGCCCTGTATGTCGTAAACGTAACAGAGGCTCCTGGAGCCGACCTTGAGATGGTTGGTCGTCGTGGCGGCAAGGGCCGCGTTATCCATGGTCAGCATGACGATACCGATGTTCTTTCCCGCTTCATTCTTCATTGCGACGGCCATGACGGTCGTCTGCTGCTTGTTGGCGCGCGAAACGACGTTTTGCACGCGCACGTCGTCGCTTTGCATGGCCTCTCTGAAGTAGCGGCGATCCGCATAGGAGCTGCCGATCTGCTTGGCGTTGCTGTGCGCCTGAACGATGCCTTTCGCATCGATAAAGGCGATATTGGCAATCATGACATAATCTTTCACGAGAGACGTCGCCACGGCGCAGGCCTTTTGCCGAAGGGGGGCAAGCTCCTCTTCGGGACGCCCTTCATCGATGGCTTTTGCAAAATTTTGAAATGAAAGGAGGTAAGTCATGGAGCGCAGGCCGCCGTTCAGCGTCTGCTGCACCGAGCGCAGAACGCCCACCTGCGTGCCCAGAACAGTTTGCAGGTCGTTTCTGATCTGCGTTTCCAGAACATCGTCCGCCTCGCGGTAATCCATGAAGGAAATGGCGGCCATGCCGAGCAGAACGGGGAGCAGTATCCATAACAGCATCTTGTGCATCATTGATAATTTCATATTTGTTTCTCCTTTGAATTCTCGGAGGTACAAAGGTTCTCAAGCATATGGAACGTCTGCTTTTCGGAATACATGGCCATGTCTACCTTTTCGAGAAAGAATTCTCCCAGAGTAAGGTGTTCCTTCTTTTCACGGAGCATATCGCTCTTGGGGGATATCGCTCCAAGACTGACAGAAATTTCAAGTTGCTTTCCATTGATATCATAGTTTCCCTCAAGGCGAAGTTTGATTTGCTCAAGCTTTTCGGGAAGAAGCCATTCCTCCCGGGGGACGCAGTAGAAGACCGCGACGAACTCGTCTCCTCCGAAGCGCGAGGCAAAGTCGCGGGGAGAGATTTCGCGGGAAAGCCTTCCCGCGAATTCGGCGAGAACCTTGTCTCCTGTGATATGTCCATAAGTATCGTTGATTTGCTTGAAGTTGTTTAGGTCAAAAACGCACAGAAACAGGCGTTCTTCCTCATTTTGGCAGTCGTTTTTGAGATGCCTTTTGAGGGCGGGTTCGAGAAGTTCAAGAAAAGAAGTTTTATTGTAGAGACCGGTGAGGGAGTCTGTTTGCGCCTGTATGGTTATTTCTTGATTCTTGTTGATGAGGGTCGCGAACTGCGTTGCGGCGACGGAAAACAGGACGCAGAGAGAAAATCCAATTGATATGTAAAGAAAAAGCTTCTTTTTATTTACCCATCCATTTTCAGGGCAGATATCAAGATGCCATGAGACGTTTTGCAGGGGGATTTCATGCCGCTGCGCGCTTTTATCAAGAGGGGTATCCGCTGAAAGGAGGACGGCGCGTTTTCCGCTGACGGGATCCGTACGCCAGAGTTCCCAGGAAAATCCGGCGGCGGACAGCATGTCGAATTCGATTCTTTCGCTGATGACCTCTGGAAAGCGATAGGTGATGATGGCGAAGCCCCAGAAGATTTTTTCCCGTTCTTCCGGGGGGCTGGGCAGGTAAATCGGCTGGCGGAAGGCGAGCCCCGTGCCGCCCTGCAGCAGCTTGAAGGGGCCGGAGAGCGTCAGTTTCTTTGTTTGCTTGGCAAGATTGGCCTCCTGGCGTCTGTCTTCCGCACGCAGAAGATCATGCCCGAGGGCCTTCTTGTTTTCTTCATGCGGGAAAACATGGGTGACGACGCCGTTTCTGGCAATGTTTATATTGATGATTTCAGGATTCGACGCCGTTATGTAGTCTGCTATATGCTCAAAATTATGCGTATTTCCTTTTTGGAGGACAAGCATTGTATAGATGGGATGCAGATTTTGCGACAGCGTCTGAAACAGAAGAGCGATCTTTTGCGAAAAATGGCGTCCGTAGAATTGCGCCATGCGCCGCGCCTCAAGTTCTTCTTGTTGCACGGAGTGAAGAATCAGCGCTGCGGCGCCGATTCCAGACAGGAAAAGCGCCAGAAGGCATACCATCAGGGTGTTGAAATGTTTTTGTTCAGAAGATACTTGACGAGACGTCATCTCCATCCTCCAGCGTTGCAGTATGCGAAACGGAGGCGGCTAATGAAACGCGACTGCACGGCGGCGTGCGTGAACAAGAAAATGGGGCGGAAGCTGAAGGAGGGAATGCAACCGTCGCGTTCGTCGCATCAGCGACGATCGAGAGAGAGAGAGAGAGAGAGAGAGAGAGAGAGAGTCCCTCACACATTCAAACAATACGACTAATACGGGCAATTTTTCTTTAATTTATTATATTTACAGAAAAATTCCCGAAACCGATTCTGACGGCGATTACTGGCTTTTT
>CALUWU010000005.1 GCA_944324555.1 uncultured Desulfovibrio sp. | reverse complement strand
GCAGCGAGTTGGCCTGCGAGAGCATGGCCACGGCCGTCTGGGTCAGAATCTGCTGACGGGTGAATTCCGTCATTTCGGTGGCCACGTCCACGTCGCGGATGCGGGATTCGGCGGCCTGCAGATTTTCAGCCTGGACGTTCAGGTTGGTAATGGTGTTTTCAAGACGGTTCTGAATGGCGCCGAGGTGAGCGCGAACCTTGTCCTTTTCCACGATGGCGTTGTTGATGGCGGTCAGAGCCAGCTGGGCGTCTTCCTGCGTCGAGATGGTGCGACCGGCGGCGTCCCACTTGGTTTCCAGACCCACGGACATGGCGTGCAGGGATTCGTAAATGGCCGCTTCAGCCGCCGCGCGGGCTTCGGCGCCGTCCAGACCGGCGGCGTTGGCCGCGTCTTCAACATCCTGCAGGTAGTCCGTGATGCCGGTCAGGCTCATGTCTGTGCCGTTGGGGGCGGTGTCGCCAAAGCTGTTCTTCGTGGCGTCGATGGTATTCTTGATCGGGCGGTTGTAATCAATGTTGCCGGAGGCATCCAGCTCGTACTGTCTGTCGGGGTCGCCGTCAGACCAGGAGTTGGCCAGAGCGCGGGTGTAGGCGTAGAGAACCTTTTGCTGATCGCTGTCGGTCATCTGGGCGTATTCGTCGGCCGTGGGAGGCATGTTTTCCGAGGGCAGACCCCTGCCGTAGAACTGCTTTTCCTCTTCGGTCAGGGCGTTCCAGGCCGTGGCCAGAGCGTCGGCGTCCACACCGCCGGCGGCGGTGCCGTTCAGAATTCCTTCAATGGAATTGAGCTTGTTGGCGTACTCGTTCACAAGGGTCTGGATATTGTCGTAGGCGGCCTTCTGCCACGCGTTGCCGCGATCCCAGCCCAGCATGTTCTTTTCAAGCTGCGCCTTGTATTCGGCGATCATGCGATCCCGGTCTTCCGCATAGGTGGAAGCGCTGCCGAGGCCGAGAGCCTGGGCGGTCACGTCGCCGATTTCGATGTAGTAGTAGTCTTCAGCGGAGTCGTTGCCGGTACCAAAGTGGACCTTCAGCGCGCCGGTGGCGGTCATCTGGCTGCCGTCATGGACGCCGGAGAGCGTGCCGTCCAGCAGCTTGATGCCGTTGAAGTCGGTGGCGTTGGCGATACGAGTGATTTCCGACGCCATCTGCTGATATTCGGATTCGATCATCATGCGCTGGGTGGAATCGTAGGTACCGGTGGCGGCCTGTTCGGCCAGTTCCTTCATGCGGATCAGCTTTTCGTCGATAACGCCCATGGCGCCGTCGGCGGTCTGAATGAGGGAAATGGCGTCGTTGGCGTTGCGCGCGCCCTGCTGCAGGGCGGCGATGTCGGCGCGCTGCAGTTCGGAAATTGCCAGGCCGGCGGCGTCGTCCGCGGCGGAGTTGATACGCAAGCCTGTGGACAGGCGCTGGGTAGAGGTGCTCAGATTGCCGTAGTGGGCGTTCAGGTTACGCGCCACGTTGGCGGCCATCATGTTGTGATTAACGACAAGACTCATTTTGTATCCTCCCCATGGATATTTTTTGTTGTCGGTTGCCCCTTTTAATTCAACTTGCGTGCCAGTCTTTAAAAATCAATATGTTACGAAAATTGGCGGGGGAGGTCGTCAATTTTTTCCTAGTGGCGAATTGCCTTGAGTGTTATTCATTCCATTTGTAACATATTGATTTATATTGTTTATTTTTGCGAAAGGCTTTCCCGGCAGGCGGAAAAATGCCGGGCGGCCGCCGGAAGCGGGGAGGCAAGTTTTGCACGGGCGGGAGGAACGGGCGTTTTCAGATCGTTTTGCCGTTGAAAAAGGCGAAACGCGAGGCGGCCGCGCCGCCCGGCCCGAAGCGAGTGGAAATGCCGCGTTTTTTCCGCGAAACGACAGGCCGTATGTTTGAAACGCACGGCGTTTCAAACTGAAAATGCTCTGAGGTCGCGGACGCGAAAAAAGCCCCGCTCCAGAATGGGGCGGGGCTTCGATCTTCCCGAAACAATTGCAAAAGGGGCGCGCCGGCGGCGCCCCCCGGCGGCGGAGAGAGGACGTTTTTTCCCCTCCGGAGTCCGCCGGGGAGTTTCCGTCTTTCCGGGCGTTTCAGCGGACGGCGCGCAGGGCGAACATCGGGACGGGATTGTAGGCGGCGCCGTCGCCGCCGGGATAGACGCGCCGGCTCAGGGTCGCGTCGCATTCGGCGCGGGCAAAGCCCGCGCGCCGGAGGGCGTCCACGTCCCAGAGCGGGCGCGGGCGGTTGCTGAGCGGCAGGGCGCGGCGGATGCGCTCGCATTCTTCCAGCATGGCCGCGTCCATGCGGGCATGGGCGTGGCGTCCGCGCAGGCGCGCCAGCTCGGTAAAGTCGACGGAACCGTAGTCCGCGTCAAAGTTGAGCAGCACCCCGCCGGGACGAAGCGCGCGCCGCCATTCGGCGTAGGCCGCTTCCGGGTCGGTAAGCGTCCAGAGCACATTGCGGGAGACGATGACGTCAAAGGAGCCGTCGGGAAAGCGCAGCTCCGTCGCGTTCATGCGGAGGAAGGCGACGCGGCAGCCCCGCTCGCCGGCAAGACGGCGCGCCTGTTCCAGCATGGCCTCGCTGATGTCCACGCCTGTAACCTCAAGCCCCCGTTCCGCCAGAAGAATGGAAAAGAAGCCCGCGCCGGCGCCGATATCCAGGGCCCGCAGCGTTTTCCCTTCCTCCGCCGGCGGCAGGTAGGGCATGATTTCTTCGCTCCAGCGGCGCGCCTCGTCGCCGGAAAGCTCCTCGCGCCGCACGTCGCCGAACCCCTCGGCGCGGCGCGTCCAGTACAAGCGAATGCGTTCTTCCAGCGAGAATGCGGCGGGCGTTGTTTCAAGGGCGGTTGCCTGTTGCATCATGAGATATCTTCCTTTGTTCAGAGGGCTGACGCCCTTCCTTCGGCAAATTTTCGTCGGGGAAGGGGCGGACTCGGGACGCGTCTTCCTTGTCGCGGCCCGTTCAGCCGCCGTCCTCGAAAACAAGGGCGTTGTCGAGCAGGTCGCGAACGATCGGGTTCGTCGTCCTGAACAGGTCTTCGCGGGGCGGCGATGCCGCGATGCGTCCCTGATGGAGAAAGAGCAGCCGCTCGCAGAGAAAGACGGCCGCCTGAATGTCGTGCGTGATAAACAGATAGGTCATATCGCCCCGGATGTCGCGCAGCAGTTCCAGAATGCGGGCCTGCGCGGGCGTGTCCAGCGAGCTGACGGCCTCGTCCAGTACCAGAAAGGCGGGGCGGGCGGCAATGGCGCGGGCAATGCAGACGCGCTGCAACTGCCCGCCGCTAAGTTCGTGGGGGCGTTTCCGGGCCAGGGCGCGCGGCAGGGAGACCCGATCCATGAGCGCGTGCAGGTCGCCGGCGCCGGGGCGCGGCCCGCCGGGCGGAAAGCCTTCGGCAAGAATTTCCTCCACGCTGCATTGCGGCGGCACGGAGGTCGTATAGTCCTGAAAGACGACGCTCATGCCTCCGGGATGCCGGGCGCGCCAGCGGCGGAGCGGCTGCCCTTCCATAAGAATGGTTCCCGCGTCGGGCGCCTCCAGCCCGAGAAGCAGCCGCGCAAGCGTGCTCTTGCCGCAGCCGCTCTCGCCCAGCAGTCCCCAGGCGCCGCCGCGCGGCAGCTCCAGCTCCAGATCCCGCAAGACGGCGCGCGGAGGGCGGCCGTAGCTCTTGCACAGGCCGCGCGCTTCAAGAAAGGGCGGCGTCATGATTGCGTCTCCCGGAGGCGGAGAAATTCCCGGGAAAGCGCGCGCCGGCTTTCCAGCAGGCGGCGGGCGACGGCATGGCGGGGAGCGGAGAGCACCTCGGCGGCCGGACCGCTTTCAACGGGACGGCCCTTGTGCAGGACCAGCACGTCGTCGGCCAGCGCCTGCATCACGGCAAGATCGTGCGAAACCACAAGCAGGGCCCGCTCCCTGCGGAGCCGGGCAAGGCAGCGCACAAGGGCGAACTGATGGCGGGCGTCCAGCGCGGTGGTCGGTTCGTCGGCCACGACGACGGCGGGCTCTAGGCTGAGCGTCAGGGCAATCATGCAGCGTTGCAGCATGCCGCCGGAAAGTTGATGCGGATAGGCGCGCAGCGCGCGATCGTCCAGCCCCATGTCCGCAAGTCCGGCCCTGGCCCGCGCGCGGGCCTCTTCGGGCGCGAGCCCGCGGCGCGCCCGCAGGGATTCCAGAAAGTGCGCCTCGATGGTTCGCAGCGGATCAAAGGCTGTCATGGGATGCTGCAACAGCAGCCCCAGCCCCGCGCCGCGCCGGCGGCGGGCTTCCTCGGGGCTTGCCGTCAGCATGTCGCATCCTTGAAATAATGCTTCGCCCCCGGCCGCCAGCGACGGCGGCAGCAGGCCGAGCAGGGCGCGGCAGATCAGCGTCTTGCCGCTGCCGCTCTCGCCGACCACGCCGAGGCAGCGTCCCCGGCGCAGGGTCAGCGACACGTCGGAAACGAGCGTTTCGCCGGAGGCGCGCACGCGCACGCCAAGGCCCCGCGCTTCGAGCAGCGGCGCGTCGTCCGGGGCTTTTCCGCCGCCGGGACATGAAGACGGCGGAGAGGAGGAAAATTTTTCTCTGGGCGCGCGCAAGGGCTCTCCCTGCGCGGGCGGCGTCGTTGTTTCAGGCGGTTGAGGACAAGGTTGCATGCGTTTTCCGACGTCCTGCTTGAGGTATTTGAGACATTTTTCTGGCGCCGCTTTCGCCGGGCGGCGCGCCGCCCCCGCTATCGCCCCGGCTCCAGAGCGTCGCGCAGGCAGTCGCCAAGGTAGTTGCAGGCCGCCGCCGTCAGCAGGATCGCCGCGCCGGACGGCAGCATGAGGCGCGGCTCCAGCAGCATGGCGTCCCGCGCCTCGCCGAGCATGGCGCCCCATTCCGGCGCGGGCGGCTGCACGCCGAGGCCGAGAAAGGAAAGGGCGGAAATGGTCAGGATGAACGATCCCATGTGCAGCGTGCCCAGCACGACGATTTCCCCGGCGGCCCTCGGCAGAATGTGCCGCCGCAGAATATGCGGCAGGCCGCGGCCCATGACGCGGGCAAAGCGCACGGCGTTGGTGTCGGCGTACTGGCGCGCGACGACGCACAGCATGCGCGCATACCAGGGCCATTTGGCGACGATGCAGGCCAGGGCGGCGTTTTCCGGGCTGGGGCCGAGCATGCCGACAGCGGCCAGAATGAGCGCTTCCGACGGGAAGGCGAGAAGCGCGTCGCACAGGCGCATCAGGGCGGCTTCCGCGCGTCCGCGCAGGGCGCCCGCCAGCAGGCCGGGCAGCGCTCCCGCCAGCAGGGTCAGGATTGTCGTCAGCAGCGAAAAGCCCAGCGTGGCGCGGGCGCCGTGGAGCAGCCGCGAAAGAACGTCGCGCCCGAGGTGATCCGTTCCCAGCCAGTGTTCCGCGCTCCAGGGGGCAAATTTCTGGCGCACGTCCACGGCCAGCGGATCATGCGGCGCGATCCACGGCGCGAGCAGCGCCGCCAGAAAGACGGCCAGAAGAAAGATCAGGCAGCACGCGCCCAGCCGGTCCTCGCGCACGGCCCGCGTCAGGCTCACCGCGCCCCTCCCTCCCGCAGCCGGGGATCAAGCAGCGCGGCGCAGACGTCGACGCACAGGTTGCAGATCACGAACATGCCCGCCATAAGCAGGACATAGGCCTGAATGACCGGAAAATCCCTGTTGAAGACGGCCGTGACGCAAAGGCGCCCCAGCCCCGGCCATGCGAAGACGGTTTCCACGACAAAGGCGCCGGCCATGAGGCGCGGCAGGCTCATGCCCAGGGCCGTCAGGCAGGTTTGCAGCGAATTGCGGAAGATATGCCCCATGACGAGGCGCGCCGGCAGGCCGCGCCCCATGTCATAAAGGACAAAGTTTTCCTGTCGCGTCCGCAGCATGGCCGCGCGCAGCAGACGCGCATAGGCGGACATGTGCGGCAGGGCCAGCGTCAGCGCGGGCAGGACCAGCGACGCCGGCCCGTTCATGCCTCCCACGGGAAAGAGGTCCAGCGTCACGGAAAGCCCCCAGATCAGCAGCAGGCCGAGCCAGAAGGACGGCATGGCCGAGGCCAGAAACAGCAGCAGGCGCGCGATCCTGTCCCCGGGGCTCCCCGGGCGGAACGCGCCGAGCAGGGCCGTCGAGAGGCCGCCCGCCAGCATGACGGCTGTCGCCGTCGCGGCAAGCATCGCCGAGGGCGGCAGGGCCTGCCGCAGTTCTTCGACGACCGGCTTGCCGTTGACGTAGCTCGCGCCCAGATCGCCGCGCAGCACGTTCGCGAGCCAGCTCCAGTAGCGTTCCCACGGCGGGCGGTCCAGGCCGAGGCGCTCCCGCATTTCCGCAACGGCCTCCGGCGTTGGCGTGATGTCGTTGACGCGCAGCGCCACTTCCGCCGGATCGCTCGGACTCAGCTGGATGATCGCGAAGGAAAGTACGGAGACGGCCGCCAGCAGCGGGACGGCGCCGATCAGGCGGCGGGTCAGGTAGGTTCGGATATTCATGAAGGCAAATCCACGGTGATTCTTCGGGCCCCGCGCCGCGCGGCGTCCCCATGTCATTGATGGATGGGCTTGCCGGGGAACAACATCTGGAACGTTTTGCCCTTGAAAAAGGCGAAACGACAGGTCGCATGGCCTGCGCCCCCTTTGAAAAAGCGCGTTGGGGGAAGGATAGGGGGGCTGGGGGGAAGGAAACGCCCCTTGCGCGCTAGCCAAGGGGGTTTCCTTCCCCCCAGAAGAACGATTTAGCCTTTAACACGCCCTAGAGCTTTTTCAGACAGCGAAACAAGCCGGACGCACAGCCGCTTCCCCCGCGGCAACCGTCCCCCGGTATGTGTGCGCCCCGGCCTGTACGCAAGTCCTTCCAACAGCAAACGTCCGCTCCCCCGGCGGGCGTTTGCTGTTTTTTGCGCCCGCGTGACCGCGGCAGCGCAAGGCCCCGTCATGGCGCGCCGTTCGGGCATTTCACGCCTCCGAGGCTTGCCAACGGAAGAGTCACAAGCTATGCTGATAGAATCAGCTTGTCGCCGACGCCGCGCGCCCGTGGGGGCCTGCGGACAGGCGACGAATATTTTTCCGAGGTTCAGTCATGACATGCAGGA
>CALUWU010000004.1 GCA_944324555.1 uncultured Desulfovibrio sp. | reverse complement strand
TCTAGAGAGAAGATGCCATTGTTTACTCAAGGTAGCTTAAACAAGAAGAAAAAACACAAAGCAAACGTAGACGCTAGCCCTATATTAAACTCAAAGAAAACCGTAATGAATCCTGAGCCTAGGGACGGGACGCCGCGCCGGGCCGCAATCTCCGGCGGCGCGCGCCCGATTCCTTGCGGCGGGTTTTCCGGTCCGCGCCGGTCAAGGAGCGTCTCGTGATTAACCTGCACAAGTATTTCACGTCCATTCTCGACACCATCTCCGACGGCGTTTTCATCTCCGACGCCGCCGGCACAACGCTCTACGTCAACCGCATGTACGCCCAGCTTTCGGGCATGAAAGAAACGGAGCTGCGCGGCAGAAACGTGCGCGAGCTTGTGGACGAAGGCGTTTTCGACAGGGCCCTCAATCCCGAAGTCGTCCGCACCGGCAAGCCGGCGACGTACATGCAGAAACTCAAGGACGGCAAGAACGTCGTGATTTCCGGCGTGCCGGTCTTTGACGAAAAGGGGCGCGTCTGCCTCGTCGTCACCTTCGTGCGCGACGAGACCCGGCTGGCCCAGCTCAACGAACAGACCGGAGAACAGCGCCGCCTGATCCGGGAAATCAACGACAAGCTGGCGTTCGTGGCCAAGACGCAGGGGCGGGATCTCGAACCGGCCTTCACCAGCCACGCCATGCGGGAAGTCGCCGCCGAGCTGCAACGCTACGCCGTCACCGACGCCACGGTGCTGATCATGGGCGAAACGGGCGTCGGCAAGGACGTCTTCGCCCGCATGACGCACGGCTGGAGCAGGCGCAAGGACAAGATCCTGCTCAAGGTGGACTGCGGCGGCATCTCCGAAACCCTGACGGAGTCGGAAATCTTCGGCTACGCCCCGGGCGCCTTCACCGGCGCGTCCAGCAAGGGCAAGCCCGGCTACTTTGAAATCGCCGACGGCAGCACCATCTTTCTGGACGAGATCGGCGAGCTGCCGCTTTCGATGCAGACGCGCCTGCTGCGCGTCCTTCAGGATAACGAGATCGTCCGGGTCGGCAGTTCCCAGCCGCGCAAGGTGGACGTCCGCATCATCGCCGCCACCAACCGCAATCTTGAGGAATGCGTGGAGGCCGGAACCTTTCGCCGCGATCTCTTCTACCGGCTCAACGTGGGCACGGTCCGCATTCCGCCCCTGAGGGAACGCCCGGAAGACGTCCGCGTTCTGGCCGAACACTTCTTGCGGCAGTTCACCGCCAAGTACAGAAAGAAGATGACCTTCATGGATATCACGCTGGACATGATGGCGCGCTATCGCTGGCCGGGCAACGCGCGCGAACTCCAGAACATGGTGCACAGTCTCGTCATCACCCGTCAGGGCCCCATGCTTTCGCCGCGCGATCTGCCCTCGGCGATCAGCGGTCTGCGGGACGAACAGGGGGAGCCGCTCGACGCCGTGCTCATGCGGCCCCGGCCGCTCAAGACCGTCATGGCCGACATGGAGCGGGAATTTCTGCGCCGGGCCATTGAAGTGCACGGCTCCATCCGCAAGGTGGCGGAAATGTTTCAGGTCAATCGCAGCACCATCTTCCGCAAGCTGCACGGCGACGCCGGCGGCGGAACCGACGACGGAACCAGGGAGGCCAGGCGCCAATGACGCACCCGCACATGCTTTCTTTGTTGCGCGAGGCGGAAAGGGCGGCCCGCGAAAGGCGGCATGCCCTGCTGACGGCCGAACACGTGCTGCTGGCCGCGGCCCGGGATGACGAGGCCCGCGAGCTGCTTGCCGCCTGCGGCGTCGGCGCGACGCTGCTGCGCGTGGAACTGACCGAATATCTGGACGCCAACGTGGAACGCCTCCCTGCCGGGCGGCGGCAGGACGCCCTGCCCCGCGATCCGGCCCTTGTCCGGGCGCTGGACGCGGCGGATTCCGGCGGGCCGGCCTTTGCCCCGGCCCTGCGCGCGCTGCTGGCGGCCCTGCTGCGCGAGGAACGCTGCTTCGCGGCCTACTGCCTCCTGCGTCAGGGGCTGACCGCCCGGGAGCTGGAAGCGCCTCCCCGCGAAGAAGCCTTCGCCCATGCGCCCTCCGGGCGGGACGCCGCGGCGCCGCTCCCCGAAGAGGCGCTTGCCGCCTATACCGACGACCTGACGGAACGGGCGCGCAAGGGACTGATCGATCCGCTTGTCGGCCGCGAACGCGAACTGGAACGGACGCTGGAGGTTCTCTGCCGCCGCCGCAAGAACAATCCGCTTCTTGTGGGCGACGCGGGCGTCGGCAAGACGGCCATGGCCGAAGGTCTGGCGCTGCGCGTCGCGGAAGGGCGCGTGCCGCTCCGTTTCCGCGCCCTGCGGATCTACGCGCTGGACATGGGCCGTCTCATGGCCGGAGCGCGCTATCGCGGCGACTTTGAAAGCCGCCTCAAGGCCATCGTGGACGCTCTCCAGGATCGCGACGACGCCGTGCTCTTCATCGACGAACTGCATACCCTCGTCGGCGCGGGCGCGACCGCCGACAGCGCGCTGGACGCCTCAAACCTGCTCAAGCCGGCGCTCGCCCTGGGCCGGCTGCGCTGCATGGGCTCGACAACCCGCGAGGAGTTCCGCCTCCGGCTGGAGAAGGACAAGGGCCTTGCCCGCCGCTTTCAGCGCATCGACATCGACGAGCCCTCGCCGGAGCAGTGCGCGGCCATTCTCGAAGGTCTGGCCCCGCGCTATGCGGCGCATCACGGCGTCGCCTATTCTCCGGCGGCGCTGCGGGCCACGGTCGATCTCTCCGTTCGCTACCTGCACGACCGCAAGCTCCCGGACAAGGCCATCGACGTCATGGACGAATGCGGTGCCGCGGTCTCCCTGAACCCCCGCCATGTTCCCGGCCGGGCCGTGCGCGTAAGCGATGTGGAAAGGGCCGTCGCCCGCATGGCCGGCCTTCCGCCGCGCAGCGTTTCCCGCAAGGAGCGCGTTCGTCTTGCCGCGCTGGAAGAAGATCTGCGGCGCGAAATCTTCGGGCAGGACGAAGCCGTGCGCGTCGTCTGCAAGGCCATACTGCGTTCCCGCGCCGGATTCGGCGGCGCGCGGCGGCCTGCCGGCTCCTTCCTGTTCTGCGGCCCCACCGGCGTGGGCAAGACGGAACTCGCCAGAACGCTCGCCCGGCTTCTCGATCTGGATTTCCTCCGCTTCGACATGAGCGAATACATGGAAAGACATGCCGCGTCGCGGCTTATCGGCGCGCCTCCCGGGTACGTCGGCCATGAACAGGGCGGGCAGCTCACGGAAGAGGTCCGCCGCAGGCCGCGCTGCGTCCTGCTGCTGGACGAACTGGAAAAGGCGCATCCCGATATTTTCAATCTTCTTTTACAGGTCATGGACGACGCCAGCCTCACCGACGCGCTCGGCCGGCGGACGGACTTCAGCAACGTCGTCCTGATCATGACCTCCAACGCCGGAGCCCATGAAATGCAGCGCGCCGCCGTCGGTTTTGCCGGACGCTCCGCCGACGAGGCCGCCCGTCGGGGGCGCGCCGCCGTCGACAACGCCTTTGCGCCGGAATTTCGCAACCGCCTCGACGCCATCGTGTCCTTCAGAAGCCTGACACCCGACCTTATGGCCGCCATTGTGCGCAAGTTTCTGCGCGACATGACCGGCGAGCTCGCAAGACGGCGCGTCGCGCTTTCCGTCAGCGACGAGGCCGCCGGCTGGCTCGCCCGCCACGGCTGCGACCCCGATATGGGCGCCCGCCCCCTGCGGCGTCTCATCAGAACGGAAATAGAGGATCGGCTTGCCGCCGAAATGCTTTTCGGCAGGCCCGGAAAGGGCGGGCGCGTCCGCGTCGTCCGCGACGGCGACGCCCTGGCGCTCGATATTGCCTGAAAAAAAGAAACGCCGCCGCGCACGGCGCCGGCGACAGGAGGGGGAAGGCCCCCACATGCGGCGCTTGTCCGCCGCGGGAAACCTTCCCCGTAAAAAAAGACTGTCGGAAACGTCGCGTCCGACAGTGCGGAAAGCCGGAAACGCCTAGCCCTTGCAGACCTTGCAGGGACGATATCCGGCCTTTACGGCCTCCTGAGCGGAGGGAAAGACCTTGGAAGACCCCTTGCCGTTGAAATAACGGCAACCGGAATTGTGATAGATCTTGGTATCGGGATTGCCCCGGAAACCGCTTCCCTTTTTCGCGGGAGCGGCCGCGGCCGGCTGCGGGGCGTTCTGCGCCGCGGCGGCAAACAGATCCGTCGCCGCGCAGGGCGTCAGCAGCAGACCGCAGAACAGGAGGGACAAAAGAACGCGTTTCATGAATGTCTCCGTTGCTGAAGGTGGCACACATCGCCTCGCCGGCCCCGGTCGGGGACCGGCCTCGGCCTTTCCCTGTCTTCCCGCGCGCGACGCCCGCCTTTCAGGCGCGCAGGATCGGGCGCGCCTTCGGAAACGGATGCAGGGCGCGCGGAGCGGCGGGCGCCCGCGGCGGCCCGGCGGCAGGCGGCGGAGATTGCCGCAACTGGCGCGGAAACTGGAAAAAACGGCGTTTCCCGCAGGAAATCCGCCGGTTTTCCCGTGGGCCGAGTGTCGCACAAACTCCCCCGCAAAGGAAGGCTTGACGCTCCGCCATTTCAAAAATATGGTAAACTTGTACGTCAGCGATCCATGCGCGCGCGGTTGCGGAGCATGCTCGCGGCGGAACAAGGAGAGGCGTATGCCCATTTTCGGACCCACGGGGCGACATCCCATGCCCGGAGAAACCCCATCCATCTTCAGCCGGGATTTCATACTGCTGTTCTGCATGTCGCTGTGCAACAACAGCTATATGGCCGTCTACTACTGTTTCGAACAATGGCTGGAAGGCGTCGGCGTTGCCGCGGGATGGCGCGGCGCGCTCCTGTCGAGCCTGTTCGTCATGGTGCTGCTGTGCCGCCCCCTGGCCAGCTTCACCCTGCTCAAACGCAGCAAGCTCGTCCCCCTCGGCGGGGCAATCCTCCTCTCCAGCAGCATCATGCTGGCCTACCCCTTCCTTGCCGGAGGCCCGCACTTCGTTGGCGTCGTGGCGGCCATGCGCGCCCTGCAGGGCGTCGCGCTCGCCATCTATTCCACCTGCGTCACGGCCGTGCTCGTTTCCTGCATTCCCAAGGGCCAGAGCGCGCGCGGCTTTGCGCTCTTCTCTCTCACGCTGCTGCTCCCCTACTCGGTCATTCCGGCCTTCGGGGAACATCTGCTGCCGCTGGTGGGCGGGGAACCGTACCTGTTCGCCTGGACCTCCCTGCTGGGCATTCCGGCGCTGTGCATGCTGATTCCGCTGGCGCCGCGGCTGCGCGTCCCCGAAATCCCGGCGGCGGGTTCGGGCAGCATGACGGGCAGGGACGTCCTGCACGCCGTCACCCATTCGGGACTGGCCTGCATCTATCTGGCCTGCATGACGTTCAGCATCATGACCTGGCTCGCAATCCTGTTCATGAAGGGGCTTTGCACGCTTACCGGCACGCAGGCGCAGCACTTCTTCATGACCTACACCATCACCATGATCCTGATCCGTCTGTTCGGCTCCCACATGTTCGACACCCTGCCCCGCTACCGCATCGTGCCCCTGTGCGCTCTCGGGCTGGCCGTCAGCATGGCGGGCATGGCGTGGCTGCCGACCTGGACGTTCATCCCCCTGTGCGCCCTCTACGGCGTCTGTCTCGGCGTGCTCTATCCGCTGCTGGCGTCCACCATCTACGACAGATCCACCGACGCCACGCGCTCGCTCAATTCCAACGTGATGATGCTCACCTTTGACGCCAGCGGCATGCTTGGCCCGCTGATCGGCGGCGCCGTCATCCAGATGGGCTTCGACTACAAGGGCGTCTTTGTCGCGGCCGCCTGCATCGTGTCCATGAGCGGCGCCTTCATGCTGCTGGATCGGCTGCGTCTGGCGCTGGAAGAACGCCGCCGGGACGCCTGATCTCCCTTCCGGCAGGCCGGACGGATCGCATCAACAGGAGGAAGCATGACCCTGTGGGAAAAAATTGTTCTCTGCTACTGCCGCGTCGGCGGCGCTGGTCTCAGCCCGGCGGGGCCGGGAACCGTCGGCAGCGCCGTCGCCGCCGTCGCCGCGCACTGGCTTTTCCTGCCGCTTTCACTGCCCGCGCGCATTGTCGTGCTGCTTGCCGTCTTCTTTACCGGAGCGCTGGCCGCGGGCATGGCCGAACGCCTGCTGGGCAAGAGCGACCCCGGAGAAGTCGTCATTGACGAACTGCTGGGCGTCTGGCTGGTGCTGCTCCCCTTCCAGGAAAGCGACTGGCGTCTTCTGCTGGCCGCCTTCATCTTTTTCCGCATTTTCGATATCTGGAAGCCCGGCCCCATTCACGCCTCGGAACACTGGCTGCCCGGCGGTTACGGCATCATGATTGACGACGCGCTGGCGGCAATTCCCGCGCTGGCCTGCGTGGCCGCGCTGCGTTTCTTCCATATTGTCTGAGTCAAGGAGACCTCATGCAACAACTCGACTGCCGCGGGCTTGCCTGCCCGCAACCCGTCATCCGCTGCAGGGAAGCCGTCGCCGCCGGCGCCGAAAGCCTGCGCGTGCAGGTGGACAACGTCGCCGCCAGGGAAAACGTGCTGCGCTACCTGGGCAACAATGGTTTTGCCTGCGTCTGCGACGAAAAGGACGGCGTCTTTCTCATTCAGGGGGAACGCTCCGGCGCTCCCGCGCCGGCGCCGCAGGTCGAGGCCGCCGCTCCCGACGGCGACGCCCGCGCGCTGGTGCTGATCACGACGCCGACGCTGGGACGCGGGGACGACGCGCTCGGCCAGCGCCTCATGGAAAACTTTCTCGGAACCCTTCCCGAAATGCGCCGTCTGTGGCGCGTGGTGCTGCTGAACGGCGGCGTTCGCCTGAGCGCGACGCCCGGCCCCGCGCTCGACGCCCTGAAAAAGCTGGCCGAAAACGGCGTTTCCATTCTCGTCTGCGGTGCCTGCCTGGCCCATTACGGGCTCACGGACGCCAAGGAAGTCGGCGAGACCTCCAACATGCTGGATATCGTGACCAGTCTCGACCTTGCCGACAAGGTCATCCGACCCTAGCCTGTTACCATTCTTCGTATTCTTTTTGGGGGGAAGGGAAACCCATCTGCTGGCGCGAGAGGGCTCAGCCTTTCCGCAGCAAAGCGAGGAAAGGCGTTCCCGTTGTCCTTCCCCCAAGTCCCCCATCCCTTCCCAGCGCGCTTTTTCAAATGAGCGCAGCGCGCCCGCGCGCGGAGAACGTAAAAGCCGCAAGCCTCTTCCGAGGTTTGCGGCTTCTCTGTATCAAATGGATGGACGAAATTACATGACAAAGCGATTCAGCAAGGTCGTCAGCTCCGTGTGCAGCTTTTCGTCCTGCATGGCAAAATAAATGTTGGCCGTCAGGAACTCCGCCCAGTCGCCGGCGTCAAAACGGGTGCCCTCCATCCGCACGGCCATCATTCCCCGCTTGTGGGCAAGGGAACGCAGGGCGTCCGTCAGCTGGATTTCTCCGCCGATGCCGGGCTCCACCTTTTCAAGATGATCAAAGATATCGGGCGTCAGCACATACCGGCCGACAATGGCCAGACGCGACGGCGCCTCGTGCTGCGCCGGTTTCTCCACCATGTCGGCCACGCGGAACACGCCGGGGCTCACTTCCTCGCCGTCAATGATGCCGTAGCGATCCACCTTTTCCCACGGCACTTCCATCACGCCGATAACCGGCATGTTTTCGGACATGGCCACGTCGATAAGCTGCCCGATGCCCGGTTTGCCGCTGAACATGAGGTCGTCCCCCACCATGACGGCAAAGGGTTCGTCGCCCACAATCCCGCGCGCGCACAGCACCGCATGCCCAAGCCCGAGCTGCTTTTTCTGGCGCACGCTCATGATATTGACCATTTCGGCCACATGGCGCACTTCGGCGAGCTTGTCCAGCTTTCCGGCCCGCTCCAGAACGGATTCCAGCTGCAGGTTGTAATCGAAATGATCCTCGATGACGCTCTTGTCGCGGTTGGTAACGAAGATGACGTCCTCGATTTTCGACTGCTGCGCCTCCTCCACAACGTACTGGATGACCGGCTTGTTGTAGATCGGCAACATTTCCTTGGGAATGTTCTTGGACGCGGGCAACGAACGCGTGCCCCATCCGGCAACGGGAATGACGACTTTACGAATCGGACGCATGTCATCTCCTTGAACAGGCCATGAAACACAATAACGACCGAAAGGAAGCCTGTACCCGAACGGCCGCCTTCGCCCTGTTACGTCTACCTGAAAACCCCGGTTCAGCGCAGTTCCCGCGCGACGACCTCGGCGAGATCGTCGGCATACCGCGCCACCCTGTCTTCATTTTCGGCCTCTATCATGATGCGGCACAAGGATTCCGTACCGGAATACCGCAACAGAACCCGACCGCGATCGCCCAGTTCTTCCTCAATCTTCCGAACGGCCTCGCCGATGGCGGGGCGCTCTTCAAAGGGCAGCTTTTTCTCCACCCTCACGTTGACAAGCCGCTGCGGGAAGAGACGCAGCAGCCCGGCGAGTTCTGACAGGGGGCGTTCCTTTTCCCGCATGATGCGCAGCAGCTGCAGCGCCGCCAGCAGACCGTCGCCGGTGGTGCTGTACTGGCGGAAGATAAGATGCCCGGACTGCTCGCCGCCGAGCATGGCGTTCTCCCGCCGCATGGCCTCCATGACGTACCGATCGCCGACCTTGGTACGCAGCAGCGTTCCGCCGCGCTCCTTCATGAAAATTTCCAGCGCCATGTTGCTCATGACCGTCGCCACCAGCATCTTGTGCGGCAGTTCGCCGCGCGCCATCATGGCCCCGGCGCACATGGCCATGATCTGATCGCCGTCCAGAACGTTGCCCTTCTCGTCAACTACGATCAGCCGGTCGGCGTCGCCGTCCAGCGCCAGCCCCACGTCGGCCCGCACCTCGCGCACCTTGGCGACCAGGGTCTCCGGGTAAAGCGAGCCGCAGTGATCGTTGATGTTCAGGCCGTTGGGCGACGCGCCGATGCGAAAGACTTCGGCGCCCAGCTCCTCCAGCGCCAGCGGCGCCACCTTGTAGGCCGCGCCGTTGGCGCAGTCGATGACGATGCGCAGGCCCGACAGGGTCATGGTCGCGGGGAAGCAGTTCTTTGTATAGACGATATAGCGCCCCCCGGCGTCCTCAATCTTGGTGGCGCGCCCTATCTTGTCCGACGCGGGATAGGGCCAGCGGAAATCCGGGTCCAGCACCATGGCGGAAATTTCGTTCTCGATCTCGTCGGGCAGCTTGAAGCCTTCCGCGTCGAAAAACTTGATGCCGTTGTCATGATAGGGATTGTGCGAAGCGGAAATGACGACGCCCAGATCCGCCCGCATGCTGCGCGTCAGAAAGGAAATGGCGGGCGTGGGCAGGGGGCCGGTCATGATCACGTGCATGCCCGCGGCGCACAGCCCCGACGTCAGGGCCGATTCCAGCATATACCCGGAAAGGCGCGTGTCCTTGCCGATGACGACCTTGTGCCGGTGAGGGCCGGAACGGAAACGTATGCCCGCGGCCAGCCCCAGCCGCAGGGCCACTTCCGCCGTCATGGGGTAGGCGTTCACCGTGCCGCGCAGGCCGTCGGTACCGAAAAAGCGATCAGACATGAAAACTCCTTGAGCGATTTCAGTTTGAAACGCTGCGCGTTCCAAACCATACGGCCTGTCGTTTCGCGGAAAAAGCGCGGTTTTTCCGCTCACTTTTGGCCGGGCGGCGCGGCGCCGCCGCCTCGCGTTTCACCTTTCTCAAAGGTGAAACGCTCTTGCCGCCCGGCGGCACAGGTTGAGCGTGACTGGCGGCCACCCGGACCGCGCTCGTTACGCCGCGCCCCGGCCCCTGCCGGAGCCGGGCGCGCGCTTCCTTTCCCTTGTTTCTACTTGAGACGCGTCACCGTGACGGCCTCCACGCTGGGGCTCAGCAGCGTCATGCCCTCCGGCAGACGTATGCGGGGGTCCACCTGCGCGCTCCTGCCCACGTCCATCGGCGGCGGCACGACAATGGCCTCCAGCTTGCGCAGATAGGACGCGCTTCGTACCAGGGCGTCCGGCACTTCCACGGCAAGATCGATGCTGGGAGGATCGACCTTGTAGGCCTGCTGATTCTCTGTTTCCAGCTTGAGCTTGCAGCGTCGCGACAGCACGCTGCGCCCGCTGGTGATGGTATACTGAACCTGTACGGCCGAAGGCACGGCGTTGACCAGGCTGGGCGTGTCCAGCAGCAGCGTCTGCCGCACCGTCGTGCCCGCGGACTTGGGATCAAGCCGGATGGTCACGGGCAGAAAGGAGAAATCCGAAATGACTGATTCCGGCCCGCGCAGGATGACCGTCGCCGGAGACGTGCTCACGTTTTCAACCGTCAGGGCATTGCTGCGAAGGGGCGATTCCACCACGGTCTTGATGGGCACGCTGCGCTCCATCAGGTTGTCCGCCGTGATGACGATGCGCGGCGGCAGCACGTCAATGACCTCGAAGGCGCGGAACGTGCCGTCCATGCTTTCGCTGGTCAGGGGGATGATGGTCGTGCCCTTCTTGAGATGCGAAAGCTCCACGGACTGCACGAGACGCTGCTGGGGTATCGAGCGCAGCAACGTTCCCGGCCCGCGCAGCCGCACCGTAATCTTGTTGATCAGCCCGGAAGTGACCACCAGATTCTGGGGCATGCCGTAATAGTTGATGCTCAGCTCCAGCTGGACCTCGGTGCGATCGCTGACGCTTACCATATACCACATCCCGACGGCCGCCACAACAGCGACAAGGCCGGAAACCACCCGGGCCATGGAAGAATCAGGATTTCTAAAGGAGATCATTGAGCACCTGCCGTAACCGCGCGCCGTCCAGATTGCGGCTGAGCTCGCCGCGCATGGCA
This sequence comes from uncultured Desulfovibrio sp., assembly GCA_944324555.1. GTDB lineage: Bacteria > Desulfobacterota > Desulfovibrionia > Desulfovibrionales > Desulfovibrionaceae > Desulfovibrio. The sequence continues at coordinate 13,768 of CALUWU010000004.1, read as the reverse complement.
AGAGAAATTTCGCCGCGCTCTTCGGAAACCACCACCACGGCGGCGTCCGTTTCCTCGGTAATCCCCAGAGCCGCGCGATGCCGCGTTCCAAAGGACTGCCCCTTGGCCACCGCCAGCGGCAGAATGCAGGCCGCCGCCAGAATGCGTCCCTGGCTGAGGATGACGGCCCCGTCGTGCAGGGGCGCCTTGGGATAGAAAATATTCATCAGAAGCTGGCGCGAAAGCAGGGCGTCCACACGCACGCCCTCCCGCTTGATCATGTCCCCGAGCTTCATGCTGCGCTCGATGACGATCAGGGCGCCGATCCGCAGGCGCGCCATTTCCACGCACGAGGCGGCCACTTCCTCGACCAGTCCCGACGTGGCGCTCTTCTTGCGGAAAAAGCGGTGCGTGCCGATTTCTCCCAGCGCCTGCCGGATATCGCTCTGAAAGATGACGACGATGAGAATGAACAGCGAGCTGAAAATATGCTGCAACAGCCAGCCCAGCGTATACAGCCCGAGCTTGTTGGAAATAACGTAGAGAATGGTCAGCAGCCCCAGCCCCGAAAGCATGGCCAGCGCGCGCGACCCGCGCAGAAGCTGAATGAGCTGATAGACGATGAACGCCACCAGCGTCACGTCCAGCAGATCGCGCCAGTCCATGGTAAAGCCCTCAAACATGGAGCGCTCCCCCCGTCCGCAGCGCGGCGGCCAGACGCAGCCCCTGCCGCGCGGCGGCCGCGTCGTGCACCCTGTGCCAGAAAACGCCCTTTTGCCAGAGCAGCGCCGTCGCCGTCTGCGTCGCCGCGCCGCGCCGCGCCGCGGGCAGGCCGAGCAGATCGCCGAACAGGCTTTTCATGGACAGCCCCATGAGCACGGGGCGGCCGAACGTCCGCCAGTCTTCCGCATGCGCCAGCAGGGTCAGATTATGTTCCAGAGTCTTGCCAAAGCCGATGCCGGGGTCCAGCGCTATGCGATCTTCGGGCAGGCCCGCGCGCGTCAGCCGGTTGAGCCCCTGCTCGAAGAATTCCATGACCTCGCGCCGCACGTCGTCGTACCGGGGCGCGACCTGCATGGTCGCCGGACGGCCCTGCCGGTGCATCAGCACGTACCCGGGCCGGTACTGCGTCAGCACGTCCAGCAGACCGGGATCGTAGTCGCAGCCGGAAATGTCGTTGATGATCTCCGCCCCGCAGCGCAGCACGGCGTCCGCCGTGGCCGCGTGGTAGGTGTCCACCGAAATGCAGACGCCGGACGCGCGCGCCCGTATCCCGCACAGGACGGGCAGCAGGCGGGCCAGCTCCTCCTCGGAAGACAGGGGACGCGCGCCGGGACGCGAAGACTCCGCCCCGAGATCCAGAATATCGGCGCCGTCGTCGCGCAGGCGCAGGGCGTGCGCCACGGCGTCCTCCGTTTTCATGTGCATGCCGCCGTCAAAAAAGGAGTCCGGCGTCACATTGACGATGCCCATAATGCCGAAAGGGGCTGACGCCGCAAGCGCCCTCCCCCCCAAAACGCGCCACACAGGACGCCCCGCGCTTCCTTCCGCCTCCGCGGACGGAACGCGCTTCACAGCAAGTTCATCCATAGACAATTCTTTTTTGAAGGGACTCCGCCGCTGCCGGAAAAGGCCGGACGGACGGCTCGAAAGGGAAGCGCCGGCGGAAGAGGCCCGGACGGGCGGCTCCTGCCTCCGGCAGGAAGATCCGGAAAGGGGCAATGCGTCCCGCCCGCGCGCCGGGCGAAACGCTTGCGCCCGGGAGGGGAAAGAGATACCGCGGAGCGCGTTCTCCCCCCTCCCGGGAGCGACAAAAAGGCCTAATTGCGCCGCGATTCGTCTTCGTCGTCGGGACGTTTGTCGTCGGCGCGCCTGTCGTCGTCGGAAAGAGCGCCGGAGGGCGCCTCGGAAGAGGTGTCCGGCTCCAGCACGAAACCGGCGGCCGCCTGTTCCTTTTGCAGCAGGGGCTTGCCGTTGGCGTCCAGCGGCGGCAGGGGCTTGTTTTCCATGATGAGGTCCAGCTCCTCGCCCGTAATGGTTTCGCGTTCCAGCAGGGCGCCGGCAATGCGGTGCAGGGTTTCCATATTGTCCTGCAGCAGCTTGCGGCAACGGGCGTAGGCCTCTTCCACGATGCGCTTGACTTCCGCGTCCACAAGCCGCGCGGTGTCTTCGCTGTAGTTCTTGTTCTGCACCCATTCGCGGCCGATAAAGACCTCTTCGCTCTTTTCGCCCACGGCCAGGGTGCCGATGGCCTCGCTCATGCCCCACTCGCAGACCATGCGCCGGGCCGTGCGGGTCACGCGCTCGATATCGTTGGACGCGCCCGTGGTATAGTCGGACAATACCAGCTCCTCGGCCACGCGGCCGCCCAGAAGCACCACCAGGGTGTTCAGCAGGTAGCCGCGGGTGTAGCTGTGCCGGTCCTCTTCAGGAAGCTGCATGGTCACGCCCAGCGCGCGCCCGCGCGGGATGATCGTCACCTTGTGCACGGGATCGGAACCGGGCAGCAGACGGGCCGCCAGCGCGTGTCCGCCCTCATGATAGGCCGTATTGCGCTTTTCCTCGTCGGAAAGCATGAGACTGCGCCGCTCGCGCCCCATGAGGACCTTGTCCTTGGCGTACTCGAAATCGCGCATGTCGAGCTTTTCCTGATTGAGCTTGGCGGCCTGCAGGGCGGCCTCGTTGACCAGGTTTTCCAGATCGGCGCCGGAAAAGCCCGGCGTGCCGCGCGCCAGAACCTCAAGGTCCACATCGGGGGCCAGGGGCGTGCGCTTGGTGTGCACTTCAAGGATGCGCTTGCGGCCGCGCAGGTCCGGCGTGGCCACCACGACCTGACGGTCGAAGCGTCCCGGGCGCAGAAGAGCCGGATCAAGCACGTCGGGACGGTTCGTGGCGGCGATGAGAATCACGCCCTCGTTGCTTTCAAAACCGTCCATCTCAACCAGCAGCTGGTTCAGGGTCTGTTCGCGTTCGTCATGACCGCCGCCCAGCCCCGCGCCGCGCTTGCGGCCCACGGCGTCGATTTCGTCAATAAAGATCAGGCAGGGGGCGTTCTTCTTGCCCTGCACGAAGAGATCGCGCACGCGGGAAGCGCCCACGCCCACAAACATTTCCACAAAGTCGGAACCGGAAATGGAGAAGAAGGGCACGCCCGCTTCCCCGGCCACGGCGCGGGCAAGGAGCGTCTTGCCGGTGCCGGGAGGGCCGACAAGCAGCACGCCCTTGGGAATGCGCCCGCCAAGGCGGGTGAACTTCTTGGGGTTGGACAGGAACTCGACGACTTCGGCCAGTTCTTCCTTGGCTTCGTCCACGCCGGCCACGTCGTCGAAGGTGACGCGCCCGTCTTCCTGATTCAGCATCCGGGCGCGCGAGCGGCCGAAATTCATGGCCTTGCCACCGCCGCCGCCCTGCATCTGGCGCATGAAGAAGATCCACACGGCGATGAGCAGGGCCATGGGCAGCAGGGAGATGAGCACCTGCATGTACCAGGGCTGTTCTTCCGGCGGTTCGGCCTTGACCTCCACCTTCTTTTCCATGAGCCGGGAAATCAGCTCCGGATCACGGGGGGCGTAGCTTCTGATCGTGGCTCCGTCCAGGGTTTTCCCGGACAGGGTGTTCCCCTGAATGGTGACGCTGGAGATCTGCCCGCCTTCCACGCGGGAAAGGAAGTCGGAATACGGCAACTGTTGCGACGCGCCCTGCGGCTGCTGAAACATGTTGAACACCATAACCAAGGCAATGGCAATGATGCCCCACAGCAGCAGGTTTCGGCTGGTTTGATTCAAGACGGCCTCCCTCAAAGGCTTCGATACCAGGTGACGTTCCGGCGGGCCGGAACGGATTTTTTCATTTGTAACTAGCCCGCGGCGCGGGGCGCTGTCAATCGGCGCGCCTCCGCCGGCTCTTACAACATAATCACGCCCCGTCGACTGGCAATGGGGCCGCCGCAAAAAGCCCTTTCCGCGAGAGATAAAAAAGCTCCCGGGTACGAGGGGTTGCCCGGGAGCGCGCACGCCGATGCGACAGGGGGAGGCGTGCCAGGGAAACAGGAAAGGTCAGGCGCGCGGCGCGTTCGCGGGGGCGCATTCCCGACGCCATACGCCGCCGGACGCACGGGTCGACGTTTCTTCCGGGAGCGTCCGCACGCGCCAGCGCACCAGCGCGGGTTTCCTGCCGGGCAGGGCGACGAGGGTCGCCTCCTCGCAGGGGAAGCGACGCCGGATGAAACGGAGCAGCCAGCCCGCGCCCAGCCACAGGGGCACGGTAATGCCGAAAAAGAACAGGGAGAACGTCGTCAGGGAAGAACCGGGGCGCAGCGACGCCTGATACATGGCGAAGAACACGGCCGCGAGCATGAGCACGTTGGCGGCGACGCGCACCACGCCGGACCACAGCGCGCGCTTGAAGGCATGGGGCGTTGCGGAACGGGGGGCATCGAAGGGCACGGCGGCTGCGGACATGAAACTCCTCCTTGAAAAATGTCCCTTTCGGGAGCGACGAGGCCGGAAGAACTTCCGGCCTCGTCCGTATCTCGTCCTCTTGCGGGGGGACTACTTCTTGAACAGGTTGGTCTGGGTGATGTTCATGAAGCGGAGCGCCTGATGCTTGGCGTTTTCCTTGTAGTAGATGCGAAGTTCATCGCCCTTGGTCCACGCGGAAGCGGGCAGTTCCATCTTGTCGGCCGGAGGCGTGAAGGTAACCAGCAGCCTCTTGGGGGGCACGTACACCGTAACAGTGGACTTTTCCTTGTCGATGATCGGGAAGGTCTTGCCTTCGACCTTCGGATGCCGCGAGCCGATGCCTTCTTCCACATCGACAAACTTCACGGCGATGGCGTCCAGGGCGTTGGTTTCGGGGTTATAGACGGTGACCGTGCCTGCGGCGGGGTTCACGTCAACGCAGCCGCCGGGCTTGGGCAGGGGGCCGATTTCGGCGGGATCGGAGGGGAGCAGGTAGGTATGCACGCCGCCGGTATACGCCGGATTGAGCTGATCGTGATTGACGTCGAGCACCATGGTAAAGGATTTCTTGGCTTCGTCGAAGGCCACGCAGCGGCCCTGTTCCACATCGCCGAAGTTACAGGCGGTAAGTCCAAGGCTGCAGGCCATTGCCGCGCCGAGCCAGATGTTACGCATTCTCATAGTCTCCTCCTGCCTTCTCTAGCCTTGCTGTGCACGCTTCGCGGCGAGTTCAGCCTTGGCGCCCTGCACCATGCGGACCGCGATATAGAGGGAAATGCCGCTGACGAAGCCCAGCACGGCCACGGTGGCCAGACCGTTGATGAAGCTCGAATACGCAGGGAACATGGGCTGGATGAGCTTCAGGACCACGGAAGCGAGGCAGCCCAGCACGGCGGTACCGAAGGCGATGCGGATGCCGTAACCCTTGATGTACTTGGTCGCCACGGCGCCAATCTGGGCGCCCACGGCCGCGCCGACGAGCATGATGAGGGCGGCCACGAGTTCCACGCGACCCTTGAAGGTGAAGGAGGCGGCGCCGTACAGGCCGGAAATGGCCACTTCAAAGAGGTCGGTGCCGACGGCAACGTGCGTGGGGCAGCCGACGAGGTACACGAGGGCGGGCATGCGGATCAGGCCGCCGCCGATGCCGAGGATACCGGCCAGCCAGCCGGTGGCCAGAGACATGACCACGGGCAGCCACATGGAGCAGTAGATACCGGCGTTGTGGTAATGCACCATGGGAGGAATGCGGATGGCATGCAGCTTGGAAGCCCAGTCAATACCGGTAGCGGTCTTGGAAAGCTCTTCGCCGCGCGCGGCAGCTTCGCGTTCCTTCTTCTTGCGCAGGGCCACGTCATGGAAGACCATCCACGCCATGAGAATGAGCAGCACCACGTACAGCCAGCGCACGACCTTGTCGACGGAGCCCAGGCGCTCAAGCCACATGAGCATCTGCGCGCCCAGTTCCACGCCCACGATGGTACCGACGAGCATCGTCAGGCCAAGCTTGTAGTCAACGTTGCCGAACTTGCCGTGACGCAGGGTCGAGATGAGGGATTTCCCGGCCATGTGCGCCATGTCGGTGCCGACGGCAAAGGCCATCGGGAAGCCCAGAATGTTGAGGCCGGGGGTAACCATCCACGCGCCGCCCATGCCGAAGAAACCGCCGATGATGCCGACGCCGAGACCCAGAATGATAAGACCGGGCCAGAAGATGTTCACGCCGGAAATGGGCATCAAAATATACAACCAGTCCATAAAGCGCCTCCTTCCGGCCTAGTGTTCCGCCAGCTCGCGGTGCTTGAGGTCGATACCGATGTGCGACATCACGAGGTCGGCCAGCATACCGAACACGCAGCCGGTGATCGGGATGATGATGATCGTCAGCACGGTGAAATAGGCGTGGCTGTCGTTGTACATCTGGGCCCACCAGAGCAGGATGCCGTCAAGGCGACGCGTATCGGCCACGATGACCACGTTGGCCGCAGCCTTTTTGGCGGCCATTGCCAGAGAGGGCGCCATCAGCAGGAACATCAGGGCGAAGCCCGTAATGCATGTCCAAAGCTTACGCATAAGTCTCCTCCATCTGTTTGCGCCGGCGGCTGCCGGCGATTCGTGCCAAATTTCACGCTCTTTGTGTAGCAAGTCGCGTGCCATTGCACGATAAAAATACCCGAACCTCCCAAAAATGCCCGGCTGACGCCTTTCCGGCTTGCCTGACCTCTCGCTTTGACATATACCTAGTATAATGTCGTGCAGCTCGCAGACGGTCAGTGAAGGAGGATTCATGCGCTTTCCTTTTCGCCCTCTCACAGGTAATTCCTACGATACCGCTCAATTGTTTCTGCGGCGCAGCTTCACGACCCGACTGCTTATGCTGGGCCTTCCCGGCGCCGCGCTGCTGCTCCTGTGCCTGCTGGCCTTCGTATCGCGCAACGCCGGAACGGCCGTTACGGCGGCGCTGGAACGAAACGCGCAACTGCGCGCCGGTTCCGTGGCTCTCATCCTTGAGCAAATTTTCACAGAAACGCGCAATCAGCTCCTCATCCTCGCCGCCGGGCCCGTCTCCCGGCAGACGATGGAAGATCGTCTTCGCTTTCGCGCAAAGGCCGGCGGCGTCCACTATCGCGAAGTCGCCTTCATGGCGCGCAACAGCGACGACAGCTTTCTGCTTATCAATCACGGCGGCGAAGTCGTGACCGTGCCTCCCGACATGGCGCGCGAGGCCATCGGCAGCCCCTTCAACATGGGCGAAATTCGTCATACGGCAAACCACGTCCACATGGGGCAGCCCCTTGAGGTCATCTACCCCCCCCTCCCCTTCAAGGGAGCCATGCAAAGCCCGCGCTTGCAGGTGCTGCGCTTCAGCACCCCCATTTTCGACGAACGCGATCAGTATCAGGGCCTGCTCATCCTTTCGCTGGATCTCTCCGTCCTGCGCGACGCGGTCTCCATGTTTTCCGCATCCGAAAGTTCCTTCTGGCAGGCAAATCACCTCAGCCACGTCCGCAGCGTCTTCTTTGACGCGCAAGGCTGGATGATCTTCCAGTCCGAAAAGAAAAAGCAGGAAGGGGGCGTCCCCCTCAGCCTCAACGAAATCCGCAAGGGCTTCGCCGGCGACTTCGGACGCCCCGGTTTCAGCACAGCCTTTCGCCCCTACGCCCGCCACCTGCGCTGGTGGACCATGGTCGCCGCCGTGCAGAAGGGTGAAAGCGGACGCATCAGCATCTCGTCCCGCGACGAGGGCTGGAGCGACGCCGCGTTCGGCGAAGTGCACGCAAGCTACGCCCCCATTTTCTTCAGCTCCGCGCCGGACGCCAAACCCGACGTCATCGGCGGCATCGCCGTCCTTGACGGCATGGCCTCCGACGTGGGGGGGCTCTACCTCTTCCAGACCCTCGCCGCCGCCGGCGGCCTCTGCCTGCTCTTCATCGGCTTTCTGCTCTGGCGCGCCGGCCGCACGGCCGATCGCGTCCTGACGCGCTTCGCCGAAGAAGTGGACTCCCGCATGAGCGCGCCCGCCTCGCCCATAGGCGAGCTTCCCGACGCGCCGCTGTCGCTCATCAAGGCCCGCGACAGCGTGAACCGCCTGCTCGACCGCCTGCGCCATGCGGAAGACGAACACAATTCCTGGCACGATCATCAGCTGTCGCTCTGGGAACGCGAACCGTCCGACCGCATGCCCGCCGAGGTCGCGGCGCCCTTCGGTCTGGTCGGAGAATCCCCGGCCATGAACGATTTGCGCGAACAGATTGCGCGCGCGGCGCCCTCCGATGCCGACATTCTGGTCATCGGCGAAACCGGCACGGGCAAGGAGCTTGTTTCCCGCGCCATCCACGAGGCCAGCCCGCGCCGCAACGGCCCCTTCATCACCATCAACTGCGGCGCCCTTGATGAAAACCTCCTCATGGATACGCTCTTCGGCCACGTCAAGGGCGCCTTCACCGAAGCGCGGCAACCGCGCAAGGGAGCCTTCCTCGCGGCCGAAGGCGGCACGCTCATGCTGGACGAGGTCGGCAACGCCTCGCCCAAGGTGCAGCAGGCCCTGCTCCGCGCCCTTTCGACGCGCGCCATGAGACCGCTGGGCAGCGACGAGGAGGTGCCGTTCAATACCCGCATCATCGCCGCGACCAACGCCCTGCTCCCGCACGACGAAAATTTCCGCGAGGATCTTTTCTACCGTCTGGCCGTCATCACCATACAAACGCCGCCCTTGCGCGATCGGCGCGAGGATCTTCCCGCCCTGGCCGCCTATTTCCTCTCTCACGAGGCCGCCGCGCGCAATATGCCCATGCCGGCCATCTCACGCGGCGCGCTCAGCCTGCTCATGGAATGGACCTGGCCCGGCAACGTCCGCCAGCTGCGCAACTGCCTTATCCGCGCGCTGGCCTTCTGCGAAAACGGCATCATTCAGGCGGAAAACATTCAGCTTGAAATTCTTCCTCTCCAGAACGAAGACGCGCCTCCCGCAACCGCCGGAGACTACGACGCGGACGCCGCCCCTGACGCGGCCGATCCCGCGAGCCCGCCGTCGGAGGACGCCGCCCCGAACGACGGCGATCTGCCGCCGCGCATCGCCGCCGTCCTGCCGCGCATGGCCGCGGCCGGCCGCGTCAGCCGGCAGGAATACCAGACGCTGGCGGGCGAAAACATCTCCATGCGTACCGCGCAATACGATCTGCAGCTGCTGCAGAAGCTCGGCCTTGTCGAAAAACAGGGCCGGGGACCGGCCCAGCGCTACGTGCTGACCGCCGCCGGAGAAGCGCGCGCACGACGCCGCTCCGAAGACAAGTCCTGACGACGCACGCAAAAGGGGCGACGCGCGACGGCGTCGCCCCTTTTGCGCCATATCCATCGCGCAACGGCGTTTGGCAAGCTTTTTGCCAACCTGAAGCATATCGCGCAGCCTGTTTCCCCTCCCGCCACGCCGCACGTACGGAAAGATTGTCTTTCCGGAGAACGTTCTCCGCGTGACTTCCGGGGCTCAGCTCAAGGAAAGAACGATGAACGCCTTTACCAATCTGAAACGCCTGCTCGGCCTGGCCCCCAGGATCAATCGCGAAGAAGCCATGGCGGCCTTCACCCGCCGCTACGCCTCCTTCAAGGAGCTGCTCCAGTCCAATGCGGATCTGGCGGGCATCCTCGCCACGCTGAACGCAACGCAGCGCGGCGAACGTCCGCTCGATGTCGTGCAGCTCCGCAAGGAGGCCCGCCGGGCCTGCTACCACTGCGCGCGCATGGCCGCCTGCCTCAACGACATGTCCAAGCAGCGCTACGCGCCGCTGATCGCCGCCGTTGAAAACATCAGCGCCCGTATCGAAAAAGAACTGACAAAGCACAGTCGCGGCGACGTCACCGCCATGACCCTTTCCCTTACCGAAGTCGACGCCAGCATGGCTTACAGCGTGGGCGGCAAGAACGCCAATCTGGGCGAACTCCGCAACATGCTCGACATGCCCGTTCCCGAAGGCTTCGCCGTTACCACAAGGGCGGCCTCCTGCATGCTGCTGCAGGAAAACGGCGCGCTGGCGCGCAAAATCCATGATCGCCTCTACGCCGCCGACGTGGACGATCCCGCCAGCCTGCGGGACGCGGGGCGCGATGTGGAAAACCTTATTATGGATACGCCGGTGCCCGCGAAGGTCTCCGACGCGCTCTACAACGCCTGGGATCAGGCTTTCGGAGACGGCCCCGTCCTGACCGCCCTGCGCTCCAGCGCGCTGGCGGAAGACGGCGTGCAATCCTTCGCCGGGCAATACCGCAGCATTCTCGGCGTCACGCGCGCCTCGCTGCTGGACGCCTTCAAGCGCGTCCTGTGCAGCCTCTATTCTGCCCGCGCCGTAAGCTATCGGGCCGAAAACGGCTACCCCCTCGACGGCGGCGGCATGGCCATGTGCTGCCTGCGTATGGTCAACGCCCGCGCGGCCGGGGTGGCCTTCTCCCGCCATCCTGTGGATCTGCGCTCCAATAATGTGCTCATCCAGGGACTCTGGGGTCTGGGCGAAATGGTGGTCGACGGCGCCGCCCCGCCCGATCAGTGGCAGGTATCCCGCGCAAATAACCGCATCATGCAGGAAACCATCATTCGCAAGGTCAGTCGCATGGTCCTTCATACCGACGACGACGGAAAGGTGGAAAGCATGGTGGAAGACGTTCCCGAAGTCTGGCAGGACGTTCCCTGTCTTACCCATGATCAGGTCAGACAAATCGCCTCCATGGCGCTGGAGCTGGAACGCCACTATCAGTATCCCCAGGATATCGAATGGGCCGTCGATGAAGACGATCAGATCATTCTGCTGCAAACCCGCCCCATTCATATCAACGCCGCCACAGAAGAAAACGCCGCCCCGGCCCTGTCGCACATGCGCCCGCTCATCAGCGGCGCGGAAGTGGCCGCCAAGGGCGTGGGCTGCGGCCCCGTCATGCTGGCCCAGCCCGGCGAAGACCTGACCCACTTCCCCGAAGGCGGCGTGCTCGTGCTGCCGCACACCTCCTCCGACGCCGTGGTGGTCATGCGCCGGGCCTCGGCCATCATCGCGGAGACAGGCAGCATGACCGGACACATGGCCTCCGTCTGTCGGGAATTCGGCGTGCCGACACTGCTCAATATCCCCGGCATAACAAGCCTGCTGGAACCGGGGCAGATCGTGACGGTGGACGCTCTTACAGGCCGCATCTTCGCCGGGGAAGTTCCCGAGCTTCTGACCCTGCGCCTCGCGCCGCGCCCCATAAAGGCCGATACGCCCACGCTGGCCCTCCTGCGGCGGGTTGCGCCCCACATCATGCCCCTGCACCTCATCGATCCCCATGCCGACGTCTTTTCCCCCGAAAACTGCACCACGCTGCACGACATCATGCGCTTTGCCCACGAAAAGAGCTACAGCGAAATGTTCCTGCTCTCCGACATCATGAGCGAAGGCAGCATGGGCGCCGCCAGCCGGCTCGCCGGCCCCATTCCCCTGGATCTCTATATCATCGATCTCGGCGGCGGCCTGCGTAATCCCGAAGCCCGGAGCGTTCTGCCCGACGAGGTTCTCAGCGAGCCCTTCCGCCATGTTCTCGGCGGCATGCTCAACCCCGCCGTACAGGCGCACGGACCTCGCCCCATCAACATGCGCGGCTTCATGTCCGTCATGGGGCGCAGCATGGCCGGAGGACATCAGGCAGGCGGCCAGCGCTTCGGGGATCGCAGCTACGCCATTGTCTCCGACAAGTATCTCAACTTTTCTTCCCGCGTGGGGTATCACTACGCGATTCTTGACTCCTGGTGCGGCGACACCATCAGCAAGAATTACATTCGTTTTGAATTTGCCGGAGGCGCCGCCGGCAGCGTGCAGCGCGAACGTCGCGTGCGCTGCATCGGACTGATTCTTTCCGAACTCGGTTTCACCGTAGACGTCGTTGGGGATCGCATTCGCGCCCGCTTCCAGAAATATCCGCGTCTTGAACTCTGTTCCCGCCTGGATCAGCTGGGACGACTGCTCATCATGACGCGCCAAATGGATATGCTCATGGTCAACGAAGCCGCCGTCGCCGGTTACGCCGCAAAGTTCCTTAATGGCGAATATCATTAACTCAGACCGCGCGGGAGAAGCCGTCCCTTCTCCCGCGCGGTCCCCCTTCATCCTGCCCCATCCTTCTCTCAGCCGTGTCCAGTCCGCCGCCTGCTCGCATGCAGGCATGCGCCCCGCAACGCCCATTCCCTGATGCCGCTCACCCCCGCTCAGTTTTCTCCATTTCTCTCCTCCTCCAAAACAAAAGGGGAAGGCCCCTCTTGCCGCAGGCAAAAGGCGCTCTTCCCCTTTCTCTCTGAAGGCGCGCCGGCTCATGGGGCGACGCGCTGTTTCCACATCGTTATTGAGCCGCCGCAGGCTGGCCAGCCGGAGCAGCGCGCAGGCATCGCAACAAGGCGTCGTAACTGCCTATACCATTCAGGCCGGTGGACATGGCAACGCAACCGCGCAGCGTCGTCATAGCGCTGTTTTCCGCGCCAAGGCACTTCTGTTCCAGCGCGGCGTCTCCCTGCGCGAGCTGCTTGCAGTAATTGGCCGTATCATATCCCAGCAGAGCCGCCGCCGGAGACGCTACAGCCTTGGCGGCCGAAGATACTGCCCCCTGGGCGCCTTCCGCTACCGCCGCGGCCCCGGACTGGGCAGCGCTGGCGGCGTCGGGTGCAAGAGCGTTGCCCAGCAGATAACCGCCGACAAGACCGGCGCCGGCGCCGAGCAGCGCCCCTCCCATGCCGCTGCCCTGAGGCGCGGCGGGCGCGGCGTACTGGCCGGGATATTGCTGCGGCATGGGCTGGCCGTAATTCTGTCCCGCAGGCATTGCAGGCTGACCCACAGGCTGCGCGTTCATCGCAGGGGTCGTCGCCGCAGGAGCGGCGGCCGGCGAAGGCGCGTTCTGCGTCGTTCCCGAGGTCGTCGTCGGGGCGGGGGCTGTCTTCTGCAACGAAGGCGTTGTCTGCGGAGTCGTCGTCACCGGCGCAGGGGTCGTGCGCGGAGCTACGGCCCTGCTCCTCACCGTGCCGCCCCGACGCGCAGCCGCTTCTGCAATATCCGCGGAAATCATTGCTCCCGCAATCAGCGCCATAAACAAAAGACTGCATACTTTTTTCATATTCTGTCCTCGAATGTCTGCATGATAAAAACCCCTCTTCGAGAGGGAGCGCACTATTGCTGATACGCTCTTTCATCTTATAGCCTACTCGTCCCCCCCCCGCAAGAAAAGAGATCAAGCGTCATCCCGGTTGTCCTGTGTTAGGGGAAGGGAACCCCTTCCGTAACCGTTTCCCAAAAGAGGCGGCTGTTTCTGTTTGGTGTGTTGGGGGAAGGGAAACCCCTCCGCTAGCGCGGGAGGTGTTTCCCTTCCCCCAAGCCCCCATCCCTTCCCCAGCGCGCTTTATTCTGGTCGTTCCGGCAGCGCGGCAGCGCGCAGGCTTCCCCCTTTGCGGCCGTCTCCCGAAAGGGCAGACCAAAAAACGTCGTACATATCAAAAACAAAAACGGCCCGCCGATAGTCGGCGGGCCGTTTTGAGTTCTGGCAAAAGACGAGAAAGAACAGGTAACGACAAAAAACAGCGTCCCAAAGTTGTTCCCCCCCAAAAGACCGTTACGCAACGCCGGGGGACGGCAGACACAAGGAAAGCGACGGCGGCTCCGCGTCGTTTCATTTACCTGATAAGAGCGTTTTGGGGATGGAGGGGGGAGTCTGAGGGGGGAGGAAACACCTTTTCCGGGAAGCCAAAGGGGGGTTCCTACCGCCTCAGTGGCGCACCCCAACAGGGCGCCCACAAAAGCCCGCGAAGGGCCGTTACAGCTTACCGGGGG
>CALUWU010000003.1 GCA_944324555.1 uncultured Desulfovibrio sp. | reverse complement strand
TTTACGGGCCGCCGGTAACAGAAATGCATGTGCCAGATCGAGATGCGCCTGTTAGGGCGCTGCTGGTAACAGAGCCTTACAGGCGCATATGAAGAACCACCGGCTTTGCCGGTGGGTTTCTTTTTTGCTTCCGTTCTCCCCCTTCCGGCGCGTTTTGGTTTTGAACTCATTACTTTTTTTGAGGGGGAAGAACCCCCTTTGCTCTGCTGTCGATGCCCGTAAGGCGCCAAGGCGCCTAACGGGCACGGCCTGCGGTCGCCCGTCGGGTCGCTGCTCGCGGCAAAAAGGGCCCCAGCCTTTCCGAAGCGAAGCGAGGGAAGGCGTTCCCGTAGTTTCCCCCTCAAGCTCCCTCATCTTCCCCAAAACCCGCGCATAATATACAGGCAGGTAAAGATAGGCGTTTTCAAAGGGGACGCAGGCCATGCGGCAAGCGTCTTTCATTTGAAAAAGGCGAAACGCGAGGGGCGGCCCGCGCCGCCGCTCGAAGGAGCGGAAAAACAGCGCGTTTTCCGCGAAACGACAGGTCTTATGGTTTGTCTGACATGGCTCTAAACGGGCCCAAGGGCAAAAGAAAGGGAAGAAAAGGGTCTGTTTCCCTTTCCTTCCCTTGAAAGCTGTCGGCGTTCTTTCTGGAAGCGTGACGCCGCGCCGCTGTTCCGCGTTTCCTTCGGGGGATGCCCTACAGATCGCAGAGACGCTGCGGCGGCAGAATGGAGAAGTTGTGCCGCTGCAGAATATCAATGGCGGCGTCGACCTTGTCGAAGCGGAAGATCATGACGGCGTTGTCGGTCGCGCTCTGGGCAAAGGCATACATGTATTCGACGTTGATGCCGTTTTCGGCCATCAGCTGCAGGATCGCGTCCAGGCCGCCGGGCTGATCCGGCACTTCGACGGCGACGACATGCGTGCGACCGAGCGTAAATCCCTTTTCCTTGAGAACGGTCTGCGCCTTTTCATGATTGCAGACGATAAGACGCAGAATGCCGAAGTCGGACGTATCCGCCAGAGACAGCGCGCGAATATTGACGCCCGCTTCCGCCAGAGTGCGCGTCACTTCGGCAAGACGACCGGCCCGGTTTTCCAGAAATACCGACAATTGTTCCGATTTCATGTGCTGTCCTTTTCGGTGGGCTAGGCCTTGGGCATGCCGTCGCCGTTGTTCGTGGTGCTGGTCGTCTTGTCCTTGCCGGGGGTAATGTCAATTTCATCGGGTTCGGACGAGGCGCGCCGGAAATTGCGGATGGCGCGACCGAGACCGCCGCCGATTTCCGGCAGTTTCTTGGCGCCGAACAGCAACAGCACCACGATGAGGATAAGAAGCAATTCCTGCGTGCCGATATTGAACATGCTGGCCTCCTGGCTCGTTGGTATGTCCGTCGTGTTTCTGCCTTATAGTAGGCGCGCGGCGATATTCGGTCAAGGTCAGCGCCGTTTTGCGCTGCGTGCGAGGCGCCGCTCCACATTATGCGGCGAATCGGGATATTTGAATCCGGCTTCCAGCAGGCGTCTTGCCGCGAGGTCGCGGCGCGCGGAGCTGCTGCCGCCCAGAACGACGGCTATGAGGCGCGTTCCGTTGCGTTCCGCGGTGACGACGAGGTTATAGCCGGACGCCACCGTCCAGCCCGTCTTGAGCCCGTCTACGCCGGGCACGACGCCCAGCAGCTTGTTGGTCGCGCGCATGGTGCGGCGGCCGTGGCGGAGCGTTCTGGGCTTGTGAAAGCGCAGGGCCGCGGGATAGGCGCGCAGGTAGGCGTGCGAAAGCGTCAACATGTCGCGCGCCGTGGTGCGCTGCCCGGCGGCGGGCAGGCCGTTGACGTTCTTGAACTGGGTATGGCGCATGCCGAGGGCGCGGGCCTTGCGGTTCATCAGGCGGACAAAATGACGCGTATTGCCGCCGATTTTTTCCGCCGCGGCCACGGCGGCGTCGTTGCCGGAAACGACGGCCATACCATAGAGCAGATTTTCCAGCCGGATGCGCTCGCCGGTACGCAGGTGCATGGACGAGCCGCCGGTACGGGCGGCCTTGCGGCTGGCGACCACCCAGCTCTTGAGGCTGATCTTGCGCTGCCGGACGGCGTCCAGGGCGAGCATCATGGTCATGAGCTTTGTCAGCGAGGCCGGAGGAATGGAAGCGTCCGCATTCTGATCGTAAAGGATCTTGCCCGTCGTCATGTTGAAAAGAATGGCCGATCGCGCCGGCACGCGCGCGGCGGCCGGAAGGGCCAGACTCAGGCACAGCAGCAGAACCGTGCAGACGAGAAAGAGACGGGAAAGGCCGCTAGAGCTTGTCGGGATATGGCGCATGATAGAGTCTGTTGCCTTCTTCCACGGCCTGCAGGGCGAACGCCAGCAGTATGGGCCCGGCGATGAGCCCCACGGGGCCGAAACTGGCGAGACCGCAGAGAATGGCAATGATGAGGACAAAGAAAGGGGCGTTGATGCCCTGACGCAGAAAAAGCGGACGAAAGATATTGTCCACGCCGGCCACGACAACCGTTCCCCAGAGGGCGAGGCCGACGGCGGTCATGGCGTTGCCGGTGAACCAGAGGGACAGGCAGAGCGGCGCCCAGACCAGAGCAGTGCCGATGGCCGGGATGGGCGCGACGAGGGTGGCGAGCAGCCCCCAGAAGGCAGGTTGCCGGATGCCCGCCACGGCAAAGCCGAAGCCGCAGAGAACGCCCTGCATGGTGGCCACCAGGACGATACCCATGAGTATGGCCCGAAGCGCGCGGCGAATGGCCAGCACGAAACGCTTGAGCATGGGCACGGGTATGGCGAACAGCCGCGCCATGACAAGGTTGACGCGCTGGGCCGAGGTCGCGAAGATGACGGTAAGCGTCACAAAGAGGAAAAGGGTCCAGAGGGCGGACATGGTGCCGCCGACAAGATCGAAACCGCGGTTGATGAGCTGCCCCATGGTGTCGCCGATGAGGCTGTCCACCTGCCCGAGAGCGTCGTTGAGGGCCTGTTCGAGGCGGGGGTATTCCGCCAGATCCGCGCGCACGCCCTGAATGTGAGCGACCCATTCCGGCGGCAGCTGAAAGTTGTTTGCCTGCAGCTCCCGCAGCCGGGCCACCCCGCCCGCAATCTGCGGCGAGACCAGGAGTACCAGCACGGCGATGGGCGTGCAGATGCAGGCGACGATGCCGGCCGCATAGAGAACCAGCGGCGCGGAGCGGCTGACGCGAAAAAGGCACTTGCGCAACCAGCCGTTGCGCTGCCGCAGCAGACGGGCTCGCCGCCGCCGCGCCCTGACGCGAAGATGCCGGTAGATGGGCAGGCTGAGGCAGGCCGCGCAACCGGCCAGAAACAGGGTCACAGGATTGCTTTTCAGCAGCAGGAGCCAGGCGACGGCTGCCAGAAGGTACAAAAGACGGGGCAGAGAGGATGAACTCATGTGGTTCCGACTGCTACAGGAGATGGAACGAAGGGTGGATCGGATCGGCTGCGACGCAGGATAGCAAAATTCTTTCCTCTCTCCAAGGGGCGACGCGGAGAAGACGCCGGGAGGGAAGATCGGACGCATCTTCCCTCCCGAAAACGCGGGGCGCGGGACGCCCGACATACGCCGCCCGTGCCGCGCGCATGCGAACGCGCGCGACGGCGGATGCGGCCGGCGCCGCGAAGGATATTTCAGAACGGCGCGGCAGCGCGTTCCGCCGAGGACTCTGCCTGACGTCGCGCTCCGGGCCTGGAGCATTCTGCCTTTGAAAAAGGCGAAATGCGAGGCGGCGGGCCGCGCCGTCCGGCAAAACGTGAGCGGAAAAACCGCGTTTTCCCGCGAAACGACAGGCCGTATGAAATGCTCTAGTCGAGGACCTTGGAACCGTTGAAGCTGATGGAGACAATTTCGTAGGTCACGCGGCCGCGCGGAATGTCCACGCTCACCTCGTCGCCTTCCTCCTTGCCAAGAAGGGCCTGCCCCACGGGCGAGAGGAAGGATATGGACCCTCTGGCGGGGTCCGCTTCGTCAGGGCCAAGAATGGTAAAGGTGCGGCTCTCTTCGGTGTCCACGTCTTCCACTTCCACCGTCGCGCCGAAAATGACCTTGTTTCCACTCAGCTTGTCCAGATCGATGACCTGATACAGCGCCATGCGCGATTCAATGTACTTGATGCGCGCCTCGGCCATGCCCTGGCGTTCGCGCGCGGCATCGTAGCCCGCGTTTTCGCGCAGGTCGCCTTCCTCGCGGGCTTCCTTGATGGCCTGAATGATGGCCGGGCGCTCGCTCTTCAAGCGGGCCAATTCGTCCTCAAGCTTCTTGTAGCCTTGCTTGGAGATGGGGATGCTGGTCACGTTCATGCTTCTTCCTCGTACAAAACGATGCCCAATAAAAAAAGCGTCCGCCAAAATGGCGGAGCGCATGTTTCTTGAAGCATCGTTATAGTCCGGCCTTGACGGCAGGTCAAGCCCCGCAGGCGTCGCGCGCCGGGCGAAGGCGTCCCGCACGCGGCTTGCGCGCGCCGTCTTCTGAATATATGGTGGAAACGAGACCTTGCGAAACGCAATCCTGTGCATAGACCTTTTGGGACTATCATGAAGAAATATCTACGCTATCTGGGACCGGTACTGATCGCGACCCTGTTTGTCCTGGCCATTTATCTGCTCTATCGAAAACTTGAGACCTACAGCATTCACCAGATCCGGGAGAGCCTCGCCCAGGTTTCCTACGGCAGCATCGGTCTTTCCCTGGGGCTGATGGTCGTCAACTACGGCATTCTCGTGGGGTACGACTGGCTTGCCCTCAAGGCCATTCACAAGAACCTTCCCCTGCCGCGCGTCGGGCTTGTCTCGCTGGTCGGGCAGGCCGTGAGCTACAATTTCGGCGCCCTTCTGGGGGGAACGAGCGTCCGCTACCGCTTCTATTCCGCCTGGGGCTTCAAGCTTGAGGAAATCGTCCGCCTCGTGCTGATGCTGGCCGTGACCTTCTGGGTCGGGGCCCTCGGCCTGTGCGGTCTGGTCTTTCTCGTCTGGCCGCCCACGCTGCCGCCGGAACTGATAGAGAAAATGCCCATCCACGACGTGCGGCTGCTCGGCGTCGTCCTGCTGGCCGTGGCGCTCTCCTACATCGTCCTCTGCTTCGCGGTACGCAAGCCGCTGCACATCTTCAACCGGGAATTCGTCTTTCCCGCGCCAAAGATCGCCCTTGCCCAGCTCTTTGTGGCGGGTATCGACATCGTGGCCGCCGCGGCCTGCATGTACGTGCTGCTGCCCCACGATATCGGCCTCAGCTTCATCGACTTCCTTCCCGGCTATCTCATGGCGCAGGTGGCGGTCGTCCTGACCCACGTGCCCGGCGGCGTGGGCGTCTTCGAGCTGGTCATCCTCCATCTGACGCATACGCCCAATGAAAAGGCCGTCTTCGCGGCCGTGCTGCTGTTCCGCCTGATTTACTATATCATCCCCCTGCTGGCGGCGGCCCTGCTCCTGGCGATCTACGAGGCGCGACAGCGTACCGACGTCCTTCGCGAAGCGGGACGCTGGCTCTTCGTGCTTTCCCACTCCATAGCGGCCTATGTGACCTTTGCCGCCGGCTGCATCCTGCTCGTTTCCGCCACGCTGCCCTGCCCGACGCCGATGATGTACCGCATGAGCGTCCTTCCCTGGTGGCTCGTGCAGGGCGGGCATTTTGTCTGCGCCCTGTCCGGCGCCATGCTGCTGTTCATTTCCTACGGTCTGGAACGACGGCAGCGGCGCGCCTTCCGTCTTGCCGTCGTCTTCATGTCGCTGGGCATTCTCGGCGCGCTGTTCAAGAGCTTCAGCTGGCTGACGGCGATCATGGTCGGCGTTATCCTCCTGGCCGTCTGTCTGGCGCATCGCCGCTTCTACCGCTCCTCCTTCTTCTGGGAAGAGGCCGTCCCCCCGTACTGGCTGGTCGGGGCGCTGGGCGTGCTGCTGCTCGTCTTCGCCATGGGCTGGGGCATCTATCACCCCGCGTGGGACAGGGCCGGAAGCTGGGGCTTTGAACAGCCCTATAACTCCGGACGCGTCCTGCGCGCCTATGCGGGCATCGTCATCGCCGTTTCCCTCTCCTGGGTCTGGCGACTTACCCTGCGGCGCCGCAAGCTGTACAAGGAGCGCCACGCCGCCCGGAGGCTCGGTCAGGATCGCTGACGCTCCGGCCGCCCCCGGAATCGCGAAATCAGGGGGAGGACGGTTTCCCGCCGACGCGCGGGAAATCGTCCTCCCCCTTCAACGTTTCGCCCAAAAACGGCGCGCGGAACAGTCGCCTCGAAACGGAACAAGCGTTCCGCGAAGCGCAACCGCCCGGCGTCGGCGCTTCACAGACGGCGCAAAACAGAACCGGGGGAAAGGGAACGTCTCTCTTTCAGAAACGACGCCCCTTTCCCCCGGAATCACGCCTGGGAAAAACGGTTCGGAATCAGAAGCCGTTATCGGACGGCACAGGAAAAGGCAACACGCTCTAGTTCCAGATAAAATGCAGCAGCCAGTAGGCGATGAATCCCACAAGCCCCGATGCGGGCAGGGTCAGAATCCAGGCGGTGACAAGCTGGCCGGCGACGCCCCAGCGCACGGCCGAAAGGCGCTTGCTGCTGCCGACGCCGAAGATGCAGGCGGAAATGGTGTGCGTGGTGCTGACGGGCGCGCCCAGCATGGACGCTCCGCTGATGACGAGCGAGGCCGCCCCTTCCGCCGCGAAACCGTGCACGGGCTCCAGCTTGAAGATACGGTGCCCCATGGTCTTGACGATCTTCCAGCCGCCCACGGCCGTGCCGAGGGCCATGGCCAGCGCGCAGGAGAGCTTGACCCAGAGGGGAACTTCCACGCTGTCCACCTTGCCGAAGATCAGCAGGGCCAGGGTCACGATGCCCATGGTCTTCTGGGCGTCGTTCAGGCCGTGGCTGGTGGCCATGAACCCCGCCGACAGCAGCTGCAGACGGCGAAAGGCGGCGTTGACCTTGCCGCGCGCAATGCGGGCGCACGCCCAGTAAATGCCCCACATGATGAGGAAGCCCGCCGCGAAGCCGGCCAGCGGCGACAGCACGAGCGGCAGCAGAACCTTGCTGACGATGCCCCCGCCGTTGAGCGTGGCAAAGCCGCCGTGCCCCACGGCCGCGCCGATAAGCCCGCCGATCAGGGCGTGGGACGAGGACGAGGGAATACCGAAATACCAGGTTATGCAGTTCCACGCGATGGCCCCCACGAGGGCCGCGAGTACAAGCACATGACTGCCCTGCACGACTTCCGGCAGAACAATGCCGCCGCCGAGCGTCTTGGCGACCTCCGTTCCCAGCAGCGCGCCGCCCAGATTGAGCAGGGCCGCCGCGGCCACGGCAAGACGGGGCGTCACAACCTTGGTGGAAACGACCGTGGCGATGGCGTTGGCGCAGTCGTGCGCGCCGTTGGTAAAGTCAAAGACAAGGGCCACCAGAACGATCAGGGCCAGCAGCACAGGCACATCAAACATTTTTCAGCACCGCTTCTTCAAGGGTTTCGGCGAGGTTGTTCACCGCGCCCAGCATGATTTCGATGCGGTCGTAAATCTGGCTCCACTTGAACAGCGTCATGAGCGCCTGCGGCGAGGAACTATCCTCGTCCATGAGCTCGGCCACGCCCACGGCAAGCAGCATGTCGCATTCGCCGCGCAGCGTATGGAAAGCGCGCGTCTTGTGGCAGTCTTCCCGGCGGGTCAGGCCCTCAAGCATCAGCCGCGACAGCGCCAGCAGGCCGTTCATGGTTTCCACGAGCTTGGCCGCGGGAAAGCGCACGCGGGCGAATTCAAAGATATGCAGGCGCGTGCTCAGGCTCTGCATGCAGTCCATGATCTCTTCCTGCGCCTGATTGATACGCAGGATATCCTCCCGATCTATGGGCGTGATGAAGGTTTGCGAAAGGGCGCGCACGACGCGCACGTGGAGCTTGTCCGCCTCTTCCTCAAGCAGGGAAATTTCCTTATGAATGGAGTCCTTGTCGGCATCTTTCTCGAACATGCGCCCCAGCAGGGCGCTCATGTCGCACAGGATGCGGTTTTGCTCCAGCAGCATTTCAAAGAAGGGAGCGGATTTGGGGAGCAGGGATGCGAACATGCGATTCCTCGGCGTAAACGGTTGAAGGGACGAATTCCCGAGCCGGACGCAAGGCGCGTCGTAAGGCGCCATGCCACAGAAAAATGCTTTTCGTAGACCCCCTCACAACAAAGAGTTTCGCCGGGAAGCGGCGGGAACGCTCCCGTAACGCTCCCCTTCCGCCCCGGCGGAAAGCGCAAAGTCGTCGAGCCAGCGGCGCGCCGCCGCGACGGCGTTGCCGGGAACGTCGTTCAGCGCGGACAACCACGGCGGCAGGCAGCGGCAGACGGCGCCGGCCAGACGGAACGCGCCGTGATGCAGAAAGAAGCCCGTCTCGCCCCCGCCGTAGCGGGCGTCGCCCCAGAGCGGCAGTCCCAGCCATGCGGCATGGGCGCGAATCTGATGGCGGGCGCCGCGCCCGATACAACAGGCGGCCAGCGTCAGCGGCCCTCCCGGGGCGCTCCTGCCCAGCGCCCCGGCCGCCGCGGCGGCGTCCCGCGTTCCCCAGCGGATCAGCGGGAAAAAGGCGGTCCAGCGGGCGGCGTCCCCGACATCTTCATCGCGGACGCGCACGCTCGCGCCGCCGTTCATGGCAATGGCGGCGCGCGCCGTGACCGGAGCTTCCAGCGAACCGCGCAACAGGGCAAGATAGCCCTTGCGCGCCTCGTTCCGGGCTTCGGCGGCGCGAAAGGCCGCCGCGGCCTCCTCCGTCGTCGCGGCGCAGATCAGGCCGGAGGTTTCAAAATCCAGGCGCTGGAGCAGACGAAGCTCCCGCCGGGGCAGCAGCGAAGGCAGCAGGCTCTCCAGACTGGGCGCCGCGCCGCCGCCGAGGGCCGCGGTATGCAGGCCGGACGGCTTGAAGAGAAAGAAAAAAGGAGCCCTGTCGCCCAGCAGACGCGGGGGCAGGGCGGGATACGACCAGGGATCGGACGGCGCCGCGGGCGTCGCGGGGCGTTCGGCCAGCCGCAGCACGTCCCCCGGCCGCAGGCTTTGCCCCGGCGCGCGCACGACGCGCCCGTTGCACAACACTCCCCCGCTTTCGACGAGACGCCGGCAGGCGCGCAGCCCCAGCTCCGGCGCCAGCGCGCGCACGGCGGCGTCCAGACGCCGGCCGGCAAACTCCTTGCCCACCGTCAGCGACGCGGAAACGGCGGCGGCATGTTCGGATGATTCAGACATGAGAAACGGACGTGTTGCGATGTTCATCCAGCAGGCGCAGCAGACAGGCGGCGACGGCTTCGGGATCATGGCGCTGCGGCTCGTCCGGCATGACCACCGGCGCGTCCACGACCCGTATGCCCAGGGATTGCAGGGCGGTCGCGTCGACGCTGC
Organism: uncultured Desulfovibrio sp.; assembly: GCA_944324555.1. Lineage (GTDB taxonomy): Bacteria > Desulfobacterota > Desulfovibrionia > Desulfovibrionales > Desulfovibrionaceae > Desulfovibrio. The sequence goes on along the minus strand of CALUWU010000003.1, from coordinate 30,489 downwards.
CGGCGTAGCTTCCCCGCCGGCTGTCCACAAGCACATGGGTCAGCAGTCGCGACGCCGGGGCGTCGGGAATATCGACCCGCAGGGTTCGCAGGATCAGCCGCACCTGATCCAGAATGGCGCAGGCGGAACATTCCTTGTCGAGACCGCTGTTGGGAATAAAGACCTTGGGGCACGAGGCCGCGGCCGCCAGCTTGCCGACGCCTTCCGGCAGCAGGTTGGCCAGAACGCTGGAATAGAAACTGCCCATGGGATAACAGAGCAGGCCCGCGCCGCCGATGGCCGCCGCCGCCCGCGACGCGACGCGGGGACGGCAGGGCGTCGCCTCCCTGACGCCGTGTTCGGGATCATGCACCGTCAGGAACAGGCGGCGCACCGGCCGCGTCAGGGCGGAAAAAAGATGCTGCCCCACGAGAATCTCGCCGTTTTCCAGTTCCGCGGCCAGATGAAAGCTTCCTTCCACAATCGGCAGCACCGACCCGCGCGCGGACAGCAGACGGGCGCAGGCCGCCAGCGCCGGATCAAGGCGGCGATCATGCCGCAGGAAAGCGCCCGTCAGCACCAGATTGCCAAAGCAGGCGCCGCGCGGATCAAAGCCGGCGGGCATGCGCGCCAGAAAGTCGCAGAAATACCGCCGCAGGGGCGCGGCAAAGGTTTCCGGCACGTCGAGCCAGAAGGGATGCCAGGCTTCGCCAAGGGAGCGGAGTTCCTCCCGCAGCGCATCGGCGTCGCCCTCGGACGGCGAGCGCCATTCCCAGATATCAAGGACGCGCGGCGGCACGACGGCGGCGTCCGCCAGGGCGCCGAGCCGATGACGGATATCGCCCACGGCGGGCATGGCGAAGGCGCGCCGCAAGGCGGCGGTGCTGCCGCCGGAATCAAAGGTCGTGACAATATGAGCCGCGGGAACGGCGTGAACGGCAAGATGGCGGCTCAGGGCGCGCAAGGCCGTTCCGCCCGTGAAAAACGCCAGGGGCGCAAGGCTCTTCTCCCGCGCGGGGGAAGCCGTCATGCGGCGACGCTCCCCGGCACAAGCCCCAGCTCCAGCATTCGCAGATAAATGGCGCGGCTGATCCAGGCGTCGGTGGCCGCGTAGAGAATCTGGCGCCGGCTCAGAACCTTGAGGCTCCAGTTGGAGCATTGCGGCCCCTTGGAAATGCGCAGGCCGAAGAGATTGGCGGCCAGGGTTCGCAGTCCCTGACTGGGAATCTGCTGCGCCCGGGCAAAGGCGCCCACGTCGGCCAGCCCGGCCGGGGTAAAGGGATGCAGCTTGCTCAGCTCCCGCATATCGTCGCCAATGGCCACGCCGGTCTTGACGCGAAAGGGATCGCTCAGCAGATCGGCAAGCCGGTCGCCCAGCGGCAGCCAGGAAAGCTGGACAAGGATGACGGCCTCCGCCGTTGCCAGCTGCACAAGCGACGGCGCGTTGGTGCGCCCCTTGCGAAAGGAGGGACGCGTTTCCGTATCGAAACCGATGACGCGCTCGCGCTCCAGCAGGGGCATGACCGCCGCCAGCTCTTCCGGCGTTCGCACAAGATGCACCTGCCCGTCGTAATGATAAAGGGGCATGGCGTTGATTTCATCGCTGCTCAGGCGACGACGCAAGAGGTCCAAATCCGACATACGAAAATCCGACACAGGGGCGCGCAAATCGCCCGGAAAGGGAAAAACGCATCGCCGCGCGCGACATGCGCCGCCGGAAAAGTGGAACCGGCGCGCGGCATGCCCGTCGACGGACGCCCCTCCGGGCGCGCGGCGCTATTTGCCAATGCAAAACGACGAAAAAACCTTGTTCAAAACTTCGTCGGGCGTATCCACGCCCGTCACGTCCGCCAGATGCAGCAACGCCGTATCCAGACGCACGGACAAGCAATCATAACTCCGGCCCGCCCGAATGTCACCCTGCAAAGCCTTTATTTCTTCCAGAGCCCTTTCCAGCGCCAGCGCCTGTCGGGCGTTGGGGGCAAGCCCGTCTTCCGGCGGCCGGTTCGCGGCGTCCCGGAGCAGCAGCTCGCGCAGGGCGGCGGCCAGTTCGTCCACCCCCTCGCCCGTGAGCGCGCAGATCATGACGCAGGGGCGCCCCTGCGCCCAGGCGGGCGGAAAGCAGGACGGACGGCAGACGTCCATCTTGTTCCAGACCAGCAGCACCGGCAGATCGCCCGCCAGAGCCAGCGCCTCGGCGGCGGCGGGATCGGGGCAGCTCCCGGCGGCGGCGCCGGCCTCGCCCAGCCTTGCGCCGTCCAGAAGAAGCAGCACGGCGTCGGCCTGCGCCACCTTTTCCCGGCTGCGCTCGATGCCGAGACGCTCAACGGCTTCTCCGCTTTCGCGCAACCCCGCCGTATCCACAAGGCGCACGGGCAGCCCGTCCACGTCGACATATTCCTCAAGAAAATCGCGCGTCGTGCCGGGCACGTCCGTGACAAGCGCCCGGCTGCGCCCCAGCAGGGCGTTCATGAGGCTGGACTTTCCGGCATTGACGCCGCCGGCCAGAACCACGGGCGCGCCTTCCTGCATGACGGCGGCCCGGCGGCAGCCCGTCAGCAGCGCGGCGAGCGCGTCGGCCGTTTCCTGCGTTACGGCGGCAAATTCCTCGGGCGGCAGGCACTCCACTTCCTCGTCGGGAAAATCCACGGCAAGGCACATCTGCATCCGCAGCCGGTCCAGACGCGACCGCAGTTCCGTCACGCGTCGGCCAAGCTCCCCTTCCAGACGGTTCAGCCCGTAGCGGACGGCCTCGCGCGAAGGAGCGGCAATCAGTTCCGCGACGGCTTCGGCCTGACTGAGATCCATGCGGCCGTTAAGAAAGGCGCGGCGGCTGAACTCGCCGCGTTCCGCGGCCCTCGCGCCCTGCCGCAGGACGGTCTCCAGCACGGCCTGCACCAGAAAGACGCCGCCGTGGCAGTGAATTTCGGCCGTATCCTCGCCGGTAAAGGTGCGCGGCCCCGGCATGAAAACGGCCAGAACGTCGTCCAGGGGGCCGTCGGCGTCCACGACCATGCCGTGATGCAGCACCCAGGGACGAAAGGCGGCGATCCCGCTCGCCGGACGGAATACGGCGGCCAGCACGGCCCCGGCGTCCGGCCCGGAAATGCGAACGATGCCCACGCCGCCCGCGCCGCGCGGGGTGGCTATGGCCGCGATGGTATCCATTACGCCTGTCCCCGCTCAGGCCGCCGCCGGGTGATGACCACGCGCTTGAGCGGACCGTCGCCGGTGCTGCGCGTCTGCACGTCGGGGGCTTCCTGCAAGGTCAGGTGAACGATGCGGCGGTGATAGGAACTCAACGGCCGCGTGGAGCAGGAGCGGCCGGTCTGACGGACGCGCTCGGCAAGGGCAAGCGCGATCTCGCGCAACTTCTCGTCCTGACGCTGCCGGTAGCGCCCGGCGTCCATCTGCACGCGCACGGCGGCGTTTACCGCCCGGGAAATCATGCGCGAAGCAAGATATTGCAGCGCCGCCAGCGTCTGCCCTTCCCGGCCGATGAGCAGGCCGGAATCTTCCGCGCCCTCGACGGACACCCGCACCCGGCCGTCCAGCACCTCGGCCTTCAGCGCGACGTCCTCGCCCGCGATGGGCCGCACCAGCCGCGCCACGATTTCCCGGGTCAGGGTCGCCAGACGCTCGGGGTCCACCTCGGCGGCCGGGCGTCCCGCGATATCGTCGCAGTCTTCCGTATCGTCCAAAGACGCGTCTTCCGGCGGGCGGACGGGCGCCATGGCGGCGCGTTCGCCGCGGCGGGGACGCTCCTCGCGCGCGGCGGGAGCGGCGCTTTCGCGCACGGCGGGCAGCGACGGTTCCGCAGGCGCCAGGCTCGTCGTTTCCGCGGGCGCCGCGGCGGGCGCTACGGCGTCGGGAGCGGCCGCGCGGGGCGCCGGCTTGCGCTGCGCGCGGGGGCGGCGGCCTTCGGGCGCCTCGCCTTCGGCGCGCTGACGACGGCCGCGCTCGGGCCGGGGCGGACGCGGCGCCTCTTCCCGCGGGGCGGCGTCCGCCTCCGCGACGTCGGCGGCGCGACGGCCGGACTTGCCCAGCGCCGAGGCCACGACCTCGCGCAGGGCGGCGCGACGAGCGCGCACCTTGGCCTTGCGGGCGCCGACAAGACCGAATATGCCGGACTTGGCGTCCTGAATGATTTCTATTTCCAGCTTTTCTCGAACGCTATTGTAATACTCGCACGCTTCCCGAATGGCCGCGTCGAGACTCTTTCCCTCAAATTCCTTGAATCCTTCCATGCGAGCTCCCTCTCGCCGGGCGGGGAACCGTCCCGGCTGTTTGAGCCAAACCGCGGGCATCAAGCCCGGACACTCCAAGAAGCCGCCCGGATAAACCGGACGGCTTCGCATACGACAGCTTCAGAGCATTTTGCGACGACCGCGCCCGGGAGGGCGCGGTCGCTGACATTACTTGTCGAGCCGCTGCTTGCGCGACATCATCCACTGCTGGAGAATGGACAGAATATTGTTCACCAGCCAGTAGATGACAAGGCCGGAGGGGAAACTCAGGAAAAGCACGGTAAAGACAAAGGGCAGCGCCATCATGATCTTCTGCTGCGTCGGATCGGAGGCGGGCGGATTGAAGCGCTGCTGAATGAACATGGTCGCGCCCATCACGATGGGCGTGATGTAGTACGGGTCCTTGGAGGAGAGGTCCGCCAGCCAGAGCAGATCCGTGCCGGGCAGATAGGTGATGAAGCCGGCATGACGCAGCTCGATGGAGGTCAGCAGGGCCTGATACAGACCGAAGAACACCGGCAGCTGAATGAGCAGCGGGATGCAGCCGCTGGCGGGATTGACGCCGTACGTCTTGTAAAGCGCCATGACTTCCTTGTTCATGGCCTGCTTGTCGTCCTTGCAGCGCTCGCGGATTTCATCCATCTGCGGCTTGAGGCGGCGCATCTGCTCCATGGAGGCGTAGCTCTTGGCCGTCAGCGGCCAGAAGACGGCCTTGATGAGCACGGTCAGCAGGATAATGGCCACGCCCCAGTTGCCGACAAAGCCGTAAAACTTTTCCAGCAGCCAGAGCAGGCCCTTGCCGATAAGGCTGAACATGCCGAGGTCAACGCTCTTGGCGAGTTCCTCGCCGGCGGCCAGCAGGAGCTTGCGCTCCTTGGGGCCGATCCAGTACGCGACTTCGCAGACGGCTTCCTTGCCCGGCTCGACGACCAGTTCCTGAGGTTCCAGCGACGCGCGGAAGACGCCTTCCTGCGTCCAGGCGCGCAGGCCCACGTTATCGACGGCGGCGGGCATGACGGCCATGAGGAAATAGGTGCTCGTCGGCCCGGCCCAGTAGATGCGGCCGCGCTGCGTCACCACGGCGGCGAGCTTTTCGACGGAGGATTCCTCGGCGAGCGAGCCGTCGTTGTCCCAGGCGACGCGCATGGCGTCGTAATTGCCGCCGGCGGCGAAACGGCTGTCGGCGGCCACGGTAAACTCAAGCCGCACGCTGCGGGCGCTTTCTTCCGGCGTCGCCAGACGCACGCGCTCCCTGACAAGATAGGTATCCGCGCTGAAGGTCATTTCGCGCACGACCCGCACCTTGTCCACTTCGCCCACGAAACGCAGCGTCGCGGACTTGCCTTCCGTCACGTCGAAGCTGTCCGGCCCTTCGTAGGACCAGACGCCGTTGCTCCAGGAAGGCTGCTTGTTGACGACCAGCCCCAGGGGCGAGAACTTCGCGGTGACGTCGTCTACCATGTTGACGGCCGGGGAATCGGCCTCCACGCCGAAGCGATAGCGATGCAGGGAAAAGGAACGCACGATGCCGCCGCCGGTGTGAAACACGGCCGTGTACAGGGGCGTCTTGACGACGACCTCCTTTCCCGGCGCGGGAACGAAGGCGGGCAGGGGCTTGCCGTCGGGCGTCGTCGCCGAGGCCAGCTGCCTGGCCTTTTCGGCTTCGGCCTCCTGGCGGGCCTGTTCCTGCTGTTGGGCGACGACGGCCGGATCGGGCTTGGAAACCCAGCCCATGCGCTCCGAAAGGGCGCTCCAGCCGACCAGAATCAGCAGGCAGAGGACAATGGCGATAACGAGATTTTTACTGTCTTGCATGGGGGCGGTTACTCCTCGGACGTGGACGAGCTGCGCCGCGCGGGCGGCGGAACGGGATCATAGCCCGAGCCCCCCCACGGGTGACATCGGGCCAGGCGTCTGAGCGCAAGCCAGCCGCCGCGCACGACGCCGTGAACGGCAATGGCTTCGGCTGCGTACGCCGAACAGGTGGGAAGATAGCGGCAGGCCGGCGGCAGGGCCGGCGAAATGAAACGCTGATAAAAGCGAATGGGCGCTATGGCGATACGACGTAGAATATTCATGCCTCAAGCCCGTTGCCGCGGCCCCGCGCAGGGGGCGCAAAAGGCACGGCGTGTCCCGCCGCGAAAGGACACGAACAGGACACGCCGGAATACGTTCTCCGGCGAAAACCTTCGCTGAGAACCAATGTGCGTCGTCGCGCGCTTCAGGCGTCGCGGGCGCTGCCCGCGAAAGAAGACGAAAAGCGTCCCTTTCGCGGCGGCGCGGCCTGCGCTCTCCGGCCTGCGCCGGGACGCGCCTCCCGGGAGGGAGGTCATGACCGAGCCGGCGCCTGACGCCCTTCGTGCCGGGCGTCTCTTTCCGCGCGCCGCAGCGCCGCGCCCAGCTGCCGATCCACATCGGCCTGGCGCAGCGCGGCCTCTCCGGCCTGTTTCTTGGCAACGACGACAATATCCGTGCCGTCGGGAATGCGACGGACGTAATGCCGAAAAAATTCTCGCAGCAGCCGCTTGATCCGGTTGCGCAGGACGGCCTTGCCGACCTTGCGGGAAACGGCTGCTCCCAGACGCGCCGGGGCGGGGCTTTCGCCCCGCCCAAAGCGGACGAAAACTATGAAATGTTCCGTGTGGAAACGTCGGCCGCCCTCGTAGCACGCCGTATATTCGGCGCGCCGCAAAATACGATTTTCTCTCGGCCAGGCGAGACGTTGCGCGTTTTCGCCCGCAGCGGAGCGCAGGGGAAGCCCCCTTTCCACAATTAGGCGCTCAGACGCTTGCGTCCCTTGGCGCGACGACGGCGCAGCACCGCGCGACCGCTGGGCGTCGCCATACGCGCGCGAAAACCGTGAGTGCGAGCCCGTCTGACCTTACTGGGCTGATAAGTTCTTTTCATGATACGCTCCTTGCTGAAGCCCGCCGCGTCGGACGCCGGAACGCCCGCGACGGGTTCTTGTTGTATTGGAGGAGCAGACGGACGCGCCTGCTCCGGCGGCCGTTCGTGACGGACGCCCTGCCCGCATCCGGGAAAAACAGGCGTTTTTCCCGCGACGAAGGCGACACAAGGCCTGAAATGCCAATGCATTTCAGGCAAAATTTGTCCAGGAGGCTGCAGAATACACGTCGGCGGACACGGCGTCAAGAGGGCCGGCAGGCGTCGCTCCGGCAGGGAAACCGGACCGGGAAACGCTGAAACGGCTTCACCGCAAACGTCGCCGGGATACGAAAAGAAGACGGGGGAAGAAATCCCCTTTTGCCGCGAACGGCAAAAAGGGTTTCTTCCCCCTCAAAAAACATGATGCGGAAGCCTCTAGGCCTCGTCTTCCTCCGCGGGCGCGGGCGCCGCCGCGCCGTCCTGCGTTCCGGACAGCTTGTCCAGCAGGGCCTGGGCCTGATCGTTGTCGGGGTCCAGCTCCAGGGCCACGCGCAGCAGGGGCAGAGCGTGCACGTTATCCTTGAGTTCCGCAAAGACCACGGCCATGTTGTAGGCCGCTCCCGCGGACTTGCGCGGCAGGCTGGGGCTCAGGCTCAGGGCCTTGAGCACGGCCGTGCGGGCGGATTCGAAATCCTTGCCGTCCACAAAGGCCATGGCCATGTTGTAGTACAGCGTGCCGTTGTCGGGCATGGTCTGCAGGGCCTTGCGGTATTCCTCGCAGGCTTCCTGCCAGCGGCCTTCGCGGCGCAGGCTCATGCCGAGGCGATTGAGCGCGTGCATGTCGTCAAGGTTGAGCATGCCGCGCTTGGCGTCCAGCCCCTTGCGCCAGTAGGCAATGGCCATTTCCGCGTCGTTCTCGGCCACGGCGTCGGCCACGCGGAAGGCCACTTCGCCCACCTGCGCCATGGCTTCGCGTCCGGCAAGCTCTATGCCCTGATTGAAGCTCTTGCGCGCCTGCTCCATATTGTTGAGCGCCACATAGATGCCGCCGATGGCCAGCTTGCGCTCCACGCTGAAGGGCGCCAGCTGATCGAGGCGCTCCAGATAGGCCAGACGCTTGCGCGGATTGTTCAAGTCCTTGTAGATATCGGCCAGACGGCGCAGGGGCTCCAGATTGGTGCTTGAACCGCGGCTGGCGTTTTCGTAGGCCTCGCAGGCCTTTTCCATCTGGCCCATGGCCCGGAAAACGTCGCCGATGGTCAGCAGGACGGCCGTGGAATTGCCCTTGGCGTCCAGCGCCTTCTTGCAGACCTGCAGGGCGCTGAGATGTTCGCCCTGATCCAGAAGCGTGCGCGCCCAGTCGAGCATGCGATCAATCTTGCCGTAGGTGTAGATGCAGGACGCGATCCGCTCCAGCAGTTCCTGGCTTTCGGTGGGACGCGAGAAGCACTGCCCCGCCCCGGCTTCCTGCAGCATGGCGATGCGGCCTTCGTCGGTTTCCGCGCTCAGCATGGCGATACGCAGTTCGGGAAAGCCGTTCTTCAGCAGCCGCACCACATAGCACATGTCGTGCCCGTTCACGTTGAGATCGCACAGCAGCAGCGGCGCGGCGTTGTCAACGCACTTGTTGCGGACAAGGCGCACAAGGTTGTCGGCGTCCTGCGTCAGACTCAGCACCGTCTGGGGAAGCCCCAGGGACTGGCACAGCGTGGAGCGCAGCAGATTGTGCAGCCGCAGATCTTCACAGACGCAAATGATGTGCCCGTTGTCGCTCAGATATTCCTTGACGGCCTCGCCATGCTGCTGCATGGCCTGCTCGCCCTGCTCCTTGCCCATACTCCTTTCGACCTGCCGCAACGCCATGCGCTGCGCCAAACCTTTGGCTTTATCTTGCATGTATCCTCCGTACACACCGGCGACGGGAACCGCCCCGCGCCGAAACAATGCGGCAAGCTATCTGGCCTGCGTCAAATGATATACTTCGGGAACCATATACATAAGACCGACCTGCTGATGATCGGGCGCGTATTGCGTCGCGATGACGATATCCCCCAGATTCCAGAGGTGCGCATCGCCGGATTCTTCGGCGGACGCGGGGCCGAAGCGATCCGCCATCATGGCGTTCAGCCGCTTCACGAATTCAGGGCCGGTCGCGGGATAGTCAATTTTCAGAAACCCCAGGCGGGCGGGCGCCTCGCTCCGGGCGGGGCCGTAGCAGGCCGCGACCTGCGCAGCGCCGGGCACCTTCCCGGCGGGGTCGTAAACGTCGCAGACAAAATCGTCGGATTCGCGCGTGGGGCGCAGCCCCGCGGCTCGCAGCGCCTTTCGCATGGCCGCGCGATCGGTCGCGTCAAGACGCTGGCCGAACATGACGGCTTCCGTTTTGGCGGGTTTTTCCTCCGCCAGTTCCTTCAGTTCGCGGATGGCGTCCTCGCTGCCGGCCATGGCCGCCCCGAGAAGCAATAATGTAGCGCGGGGAATGTTTTTGGCAACCCCCGTGCCGGTACGAAAAAAGTGTCCCAGACGCGCCAGGGCCTGGGGCTGGTCCTGAGCCGCCGCCCTGCTGTACCAGGCCGCGGCGGCCTTGTCGTCGCGGGGCACGCCGTGCCCGCGCTCGTACATGAGCCCGAGGTTGTACTGCGCTTCGCGCTGTCCCTGCTTGGCCGCCAGATAGAGCCAGCGGGCCGCTTCGCGCGGATCGGGCGAAACGCCCTTGCCTTCCTGAAGCATCCGGCCGTAATTGGCCATGCCGGCCGCGTCTCCGGCCGCCGCCGCGCGGGCGAACCAGTAGACGGCGCGTCCCGCGTCGGGCTCCACGCCGAGCCCCCTGTCGAACAGCAGCCCCAGACGGTTCATCGCGCGCGCGTCGCCGCGACGCGCCAGCTGCTCCAGCGCGTTGCGGGCCTCGACCATGTCGCCGGACTTGCGGGCCGCGTCGTAGGCCGACTCCAGCGCGCGGAGTTCTTCCGGCGTCAGACCGCCCTTTCCCGCCGCGTCGGCCGCGACGCTTTCCGGCGGCGGCGAGGCCAGAGCCCCCGGCGTTGCCGGCGCTTCCAGCGGCGGCGTGGTCAGCAGGGCCCCCTCGGGCGCGACGCCGGCGTCGGTTGCCGGAAGCGGCGGCAGACCGCGCGCGTCATGAACGATTTTTGCGGCCTCGTCCGCCGAAACGGGCGCGGCGCCATACGCCGCGGACAGCGGAGACAACACCAGCAGCAGACAGCCCCCCCAGGCGAGAGCGGCGCGCCGACAACGATGCACAGCAATGTTTTTCATAGGTGGAAACTACCCTTACCTTCAATCAAGAGCAAGAGGGAATCCGCTACCTTGCGGTCGGTTTCCCGCAACCGGCCCCCTTCCCGCCGGAGAACGGACGCTCCGGCGGGAGGGCGGCGCCTCCGCCGGAGGGGCGCGTCCGGGCTAGCGCTGCTTCTTCGGGCAGGACATGTCCATGAAGTCCGTTTCCGGCAGCGTCGTCACCCGCTCGTCGTAGACCGTCGCGTGGCCCTTCCACTCCTTGAGCACGCGGTTGACGCGCTCAACGTCCACATAGGCCACCAGGGAATGGTAGCGATCCACGAGATCGCGCAGAATCCGCGTATAGGTCACCTCGCCGCCGTGGAAACCGTCCACGAATTCGCAGTCCGAGGAACCGAACTTGCGCGGATCGGTAAAGTCCATGACGTCGATGCCCCGCTCCATCAGGGCCGCGTACAGATTGAACAGATGCGGATAGTCCGCCTGCCGTTCCCGCATGGCGTCCAGCACCGTCGCCGACAGCGGCGCGATGAACACGTAGGTCTGAATGCCCCGCGACTTCAGACGGCAGTAGATTTCGGCAAAGGCGTCCAGATGCGCCTCGCTCAGCTCGGACGCGGGCGCGAAGGCCTTGATCCCGTAGCGCACCTGCTTGAGCGTGTCGCCGAAACGGTAATCGAACGGCCGCTGCCGTCCCGTCGCGTCCGCCGTATAGTGCCATGAGCCGTCGGAGGCGAAACCGTCGTCGCTGCGCTGGGCCATGATGCCGAAACGATCGTCGCGGAACCGGCCCGTCAGCGGCGCAAAGAAGTCTCCCCAGCCGATCTTGCCTTCCAGCAGCCATTTCCACGGCGCCTTGAGCGTTTCCAGATCGTAGACGTACGTGCCGCTGGTGGGCGGCTCCGGCGCAAAGGGGTCCTTCTGCCAGTTTCTGGAAAACCACCAGAAATCCAGACCGATAATCACGGCCTTGGGCCGGTGCGCCTTGAGCATGGCGTCGATGGTGGAGCGCAGCACGGACAGGTTCCCCGCAGTGCCGCCCACGTTGACGAAGGACTGGCGGAAGTTGCTTCCCCGGAACTGCATGACGCGCGAGGAACCAATCACCGCGATTTCCGGCTTGACCGCCTCATAAAGCCGCAGCTTGTAATCCACAAAGTCCTGGGAAACGCCGGAGCCGAAAATGGCGAACTTGCCTTCGGCCTGCATGGCGACGGCCCGCTCCACGGCCACGTCGCCGCTCGCATAGACCCACCAGAAGGAATACGGGAGCAAGAGGCCGAGCGTCACGACGGCCAGCAGGGCCAGCGCCAGGAAAAAGCGCCGCAGCCAGCGCAGCCCGGCGTCCGCCGGTTCCGGCGGGCGGGGCGGTTCCGGCGGATCGCTTCGCTCTCCGCTCTCCGGCTCGTCGCCGGCGGGCGCGGCCCCATCTCTCTCGCCTCCGGACGCGTCCCGGATCTCGTCGTCCGCCGTTCCGGCCCCGGCGAGAAAGCCGTCCGGCGTCGCGGCAAAATCGGCGGGAGCGTCGTCCCGGGGGGACTCCGGCGCCGGAGACGTTTCTTCCGGCGTTCCGCCGACTTCCGCGTCGTCCCGGAACGGCGCGGGCGCGGCGGAAACGGGCGCCTCGCCGGCGCGCGGCGGCGGCGCGGGCTCGCGCCGCTCTTCAGTCCGGCGCGGCGCAATGCCGCTCGCCGCCAGCGCCGCTTCCAGTTCGCGGCGATCTTCCTCGCCGCTGGCCAGCGCCGCCGCCGAAACGCCGTCGGGCTCCTCGGTCGCCCAGACGGAGGACGCCCCCGAAAAAATCATGTCGTCGCGCAGCGGCCCGGCGGTTTCCCGCGCGTCGTCCCGCCTTTCCGCGCGGCGCGCGGGCTCTTCGGCGCCGGAAACGGGCGGGGCCATGTCGTCGCTCAGGCGGCGCGCCGGTTCCCGCCTGAAAGGACGGCGCGGCGCGATGCCGCGCGCCGCCAGCGCCGCTTCCAGCTCGCGGCGATCTTCCTCGCCGCTGGCCAGCGCGGCCGGCGAAACGCCGCCGTCCTCCGGATCGTCCTCGTCGTCCACCGCGTGCGGCAAGGCGTCCAGCGCCTCCAGCGCCGCCGCCAGACTGCGACGGTTTTCCTCGCGCCGGACCAGAGACGCCGCCATATTGCGGCTTCTCTCGCCGTCGTCGTGCCAGGACGCTTCCAGCGGTTCATGGACGTCGGCCCTGGACCAGATGTCGGAAGACTCCGCATGAGCGTCCGGCGCGTCGTCCGCGCGCCTCGGGGGAGCGTCCGTCTCTCCCGGCGACGGGGAAGCCGCCGCCGTCCGTCCGGTCGCGCCGGAACCGGCGGCGGAATGTTCCCGGAGAGGCGGCTGCGCGGCCTCGAAGGCCTCGGAAACGTCCGCCCTGTCCAGGGTTTTCCGCCCGGCGCGCGACGTGAAGACATAGGCGCGCCCGCCGTGCGGCGTGAAATCGTCGTCCTCCGCGTCCCGCCGCCCTTCTTCCCGATCAAGGGGCACGGGCGGCGTTTCCGGAAGCGTCCTTTCAGCGGAAAGGGGCGGCCGCCGCCGCACGGGCGCGGGTTCTTCCTTCCACGACGAAGCCTCGGACGCCGCGTCTTCGCGCGGCGGCTCCCAGAGGAAGGAAGGCACGATGACGTCCCTGCCCGTATCGTCCGCGGCGTCTCCGGCGGACGCGTCGGAAAGGGACTGCCGTTGCGGGCGGGCGCGGCGCAAGGAGGAAAGGGATTCTTCGTTCTGTTTTGACATGCGGCTCCCCGCCTAGAATTGAAAATAGAGAAAGACCGCCTTGCGGGTCAGCATCAGCAGGGACAAGCCCGCCAGCACGGCCAGAAACGCCGCCCACAGCAGCCCCCGGACGCCGGAGAAGCCAAAAGACAGGGCCAGGCTTTCGCCGCCGGCGCCCCCTTCCCGGCAATCCTGAAGCAGACGCCGGCAATTGGGCAGGCACCAGACCACAAAGGCGCTCGTCAGGAGCAGGGCCACGGGTTCCCAGCCGGAAACGTAGCCGTTGGGCATGATGCGCGCCATGCCCGCGGCCCCCTCAAGGGGACCGCCGTCCACGGCCCCGACGGCGTCGGGCAGGCCGAACATGGCTTCAAAGACCCTGCGCGCGCCGTCCAGCGTCGAAGCCCGGAAGACGACCCAGCACCAGTTGATGCAGAGGAAGGTTATCGCGGCGCAGAGGAAGCGCATGGGAGCGCTGTTCATAAGCATTTCCCCGGCGCTTCCCTTGACCAGAGACCGGAACCAGTGATTGACGGCCAGCATGAAGCCGTGCAGCGCGCCCCAGACGATGAAGGTCCAGCCGGCGCCGTGCCACGCGCCGCCAATCAGCATGGTAAGAAAGAGGTTGCGGTACTGCCGCAGGCGCCCGGCCCGGCTCCCGCCCAAGGGGATATAGAGGAAATCGCGCAGCCACGCGCCAAGGCTGATATGCCAGCGCCGCCAGAAATCCACGATGCCCGTCGACTTGTAGGGCGAATTGAAGTTTTCCGGCAGGTTCAGCCCGAGCAAGAGCCCGATGCCCAGCGCCATGTCCGTATAGCCCGAAAAGTCGAAATACAGCTGAAAGCTGTAGCAGAGCGATCCCGCCCAGGCTTCGGCGCCGCTCAGGGGGAAGCCCCGTTCTGCCGCGTTGAACACGGCGTTGGCGTACGGCGCCAGCGAATCCGCGATCAGGACCTTCTTGGCCATGCCCATGACAAAAAGCGCCGCGCCCATGCCCAGCTGCCGGGGAGAAGCCATGCCGAGCGCGTCAAACTGCGGCCCGAGCTGCTCGTAACGCACGATGGGCCCGGACATGACGTAGGGGAAGCAGGAGACGAAAAGAGCGTGCCGCAGGGCTCCCTCCGGCACGATCTGACGGCGGTACACGCCCGTCAGCCACGCTATCTGGATGAAGGTATAGAACGAGATGCCCACGGGCAGCGGCGGCGGCGTGAAGGCGAATTCCCAGCCTGTCGCCTGCATGATGATTCCGGCCAGAAAGCCCGAATACTTGAACCAGATCAGCGGGGCGATATTGACGCACAGCGCCAGCGCGAAGAGCCCCCTGCGCCCGGGGCGCGTCCGCCGCTCGCCGGGCTGCGCGAGGGCCAGGGCGAACGCATAGTTGGCGGCGACGAGCGCCGCCAGCAGAAGGAAGAAGGCCGGCCCCCACAGCGCGTAGAACACGGCTGAAAAGAACAGCAGCACAAGATGCAGGAACGACGGCGCGCCGGAAGCGGTCAGGCGCCACGCCAGCAGAAGCAGGGGCAGAAACAGGAAGAGAAAGGAATAGGAAGTGAACAGCATGGTTTTTCTGGCACGCCTCCCGGACGCGACACGTCCGCCGGACGCAGGCGCATGTCCTTCGGGCTGTTCCTTCCGGCAGAACAAGAGGCGCGCTGCCGCCGCATGCCTGATGCGGCGCGCCACGCGCGCCTCCGTTCGTCGTCAAGGGTTTCCGCATTTCGGCCGGCGGGGAACCGCCCTGCGGCGCGCCATGACGGCGGACCCTCTTCCGCAGGCGGTTTCCCCCGGTCGGACTACGGATTCAGCTCGGAACGGAACTTGCGCGACAAACGAAAGACGACCACCTTGCGGGGAGGCAGGGTAATGGCCTCGTCCGTTTGCGGATTGCGTCCCTTGCGGGATTTCTTGTCGTAAGACTCGAACTTGCCGAAGCCGCTGATCAGGAGGGCGCAGTCCTTCTTGATTGCGTCCTTCATGATCTCGAGCAGCTTCTCGACCGTATTTTTCACGTCCACACGGTTCTTGTCCGTGCTTTCGTAAATACGCTCGACAATGTCGGCCTTGGTGAGGGTTTTCTTCATGACGACCATTCCTTACAATCGCTTGCAGACCGTCGCTCCCCACGGTCAGACCGTAACAATCCATTACCATGCAGCCTATTGGCGGGGCAAGGCATTTCCCTTTCGGAGCCACCCTGGCTGCACAGCCGTGCCCTTCCTGCGAAGCGGCACTTTCCCTATCCATGACGAATATTCTTTTCACCCTGCCCTGGCCCCCGCCGGCGCGCGCGACGCTGCGCCCGGTGGTTCCCGTCTTCCTGCCCTATGCGGGCTGCCCCGTCCGCTGCGTCTTCTGCGCGCAGCACATCCAGACAGGACGGGGCCCGGCGCCGCTTGACCTCACCCTCAAGTCGACGCGCGCGCACCTCCTGCAACGCAAGGCAAGGGGATTGCCTCCGGCGGAGCTGGCCTTTTACGGCGGCACCTTCACCGCCCAGCCCCCCGCCGCGCTGCATGCCTGCCTGGACTTTTTCGAGCGGGCGCGGGAGGAGGGGCTTGTTACCGCCTTCCGCTGCTCCACCCGGCCCGACGCCGTGGACAGCCGCCGCCTGTCGCTGCTGCGGGACGCCGGCTGCGACATGGTGGAGCTGGGCGTTCAGAGTTTTCACGACGCGGCCCTCGCCGCCGCGCGGCGCGGCTACGACGGCGGCGTCGCCCGCGCCGCGACCGACGCCGTGCTCGCGGCGGGTCTGCGGCTCGGCGTGCAGCTCATGCCGGGCATGCCGGGCGTAACGCCAGAAATATTCCTGCGGGACGTCCGTCTGCTCTGCGAACAGCCCGTCGCCGTTCCGGCGCACGCCGTCCGCTTCTATCCCTGCCTCGTCGTGGAAGGCGCCGAGCTGGCGGACCTCTGGCGGCGGGGCGAGTATCGCCCCTGGCCCCTCGACCAGACGCTCGACACGCTTGCCGAAGCCTGGCTCATGGCGCTTCACGCCCGCCTGCCCGTCATCCGCATGGGGCTTGCCCCCGAGAACGAGCTGCGCGCCGCCCTGCTCGCCGGCCCCTGGGACCCGGCGCTCGGCGCGCGCGTCATGGCGCGCGCGCTGCTGCTGCGCGTACGGCGCGCGCTTGCCGCCGGGAACCCGAAAGAACTCGTCCGGCTGGAAGTCCCCCGGCGCTGCCAGGGGTTTTTCTGGGGCTCCCGCGGCGAACTGCGTCCCGCGTGGGCCGCGCTGGGACTGCATGCGGAACCCGTATGGATTTCAGAAAATACGCTCCGTATCGAGGCGGCTTCCCCACCGGGCGAAGCTGTAGCGCCCTTTTCCGGCAGGAAAGGGGAAATATAAACATATTTTATGTCATGGAACAGGTTTTTGCAATAAAAAAGCGCAGGATACCCAAAAAAACTCCGATCGCCGCCAAAGTCCCGAACGGGAAGTCGCCGCCGCGCGTCCGCCTGTCCGCCAACGACAAGACGGCCGCCGGGGGGAGCCGGCGGCCGTCTCTGGAGAAGGAGGAGGTTCAGGGTTGAGGATGAAAAATCAGGAGGAGATTGGGAGAAACGCCGACGTCTGTCGAGGGACAAGCACAGTCGCCGGGTATATATGCTCCGCCCCAGAACGGGGCGGACAGCTTCGCCTTTGGAGGACGCTCGCTATGGCGTTGCAGCGGGATGTCGCGCGGCGGCCGCAACGGGTCTGCCGCCGCCGCGCGGAAGGGAAACGCTCCGGATCGCCGTCAGCCTAGTAGTGACGGTAGCCGCGGGGAGGCATGGGGCGGTCGTCCTGGGGGTCGGGACGGTCCCGGTCGCGCCACTGCGGCGCGCCCACTTCCTTTTCAAGGCGGCGGCCAAGCTCGTTATGCAGATCGGCCATCTGATCCTGCAGCTTCACCAGCTCTTCCGCCGTGCTGCGCACGGCCTTCACATCGGGGTTGGCCGCGTTCCGCAGCGCGGACAGTTCCTGACGCTTCACGAAAATCTGATCGCGAATGGGGCGCATCTTGGGGGCGAACTCGTCAATCAGGGCGCTGTACTTGGCCCGCTGTTCCGGGCTCAGGCCGCGGCCGTAGCCGTATCCGTCCCAGTGCCCGCGATAGCCGCCGTAGCAGCCGTAGCCGTAATCGCCGTCGTCATAAGCGCCGCAGCCCATTCCCATGCCCATACCCATGCCCATGCCGTGATGCGGACGGGCCTCGACGTTGCTTGCAAGGGTTCCGCCCACGAGGGCGGCGGCGAAAAGAACAGGCAAAACAATGCGGGAAGGCTTCATCTGAATGCTCCTTGAATCTGGAATATATTTTTGCTGTATCGGCGCGGAGCCTTGTTCGCGCTCCGCGACCCGGAACACATTCCGTCGTTCCATGCCCGCTTAGTAGCACGTAGCGTGCCAAAAACGTATTTGCATGCAATATCGCAGTGATACCAACTTATCTCCCCTGCCCCGCATCACGGCCGGCCCCGGAAGGCCCGCCGGCTGAAAAATTTTTGGACAGTCCGCCCGGCATTCTGTTCATTTTTTGAACAGGTGCATGTTTTTTGCACACGTTCCCTCCCAAAAACAAAAAAACCGCACATGGCGGTTTTTTCTGGCCCGATTCGTTCCGCCGCCTTCGCGACGGCCGAATCGGGCCGGGCTGCGGATATGAAATCCGCTACATATGATCAAATTGCGATATGCTCCGACACCCCCGGCGACCGGGGCGCACGAAGTCCACGCCCAGTTCTCGTCGCATGCGTTCGTGGATATGCTGATAGGCGGCGTGCAACTGATCTCGCAATTTCTGCAATTCCCACCCGAGACGGGGAAGCGCGTCCGGGCGGATGTCGTTATCGTAGTTAAGACCTTCTAATTCCTGCATTTTACAATAAATTTGATAATGCAGGTTCTGTATCCGAGGGCGCTCTTCTTCCAGAATCACGCGGGCCTTCTGCCGCAGTTCGGGCGACAACCCGGCCAGCCAGCGTTCCGTGCGCGGCCCTTCCAGGGCCAGGCGCCTTCCATGCCCGCCCTGCGCGTGCGCCAGGGAAATGGCGGCGGCAAAATACAGGGCGACCATGAACGCAACAATCTTGTAGGCTCTCGTCATGGGCATATCCGAAAATGTTTTGGCGACAAACAGAAAGCGCGCGCCGCTGCGCGACGCGGCAAGGATGCTTAATTTTGTTAAAGCAAAAAACATGCCGTCACGTCAACAAGATGACAGCGCCGGCAAAGCGCGTTATGCTGCGTCCATGTCCCTTTTCGCCAGACTGCGCTCTCTCTTTCGCGCCGCGCCCGCGCCGCCGCCCCGCCGCCCCCCGGTCGAAGCCTCTTCCGCTCCCGTGGGTCTGCTGCTCGGCGGCGCGGCGTTCGTGCTCATCTTCATGGTGACGGCCCTCGCCATCTTCTCCATTGAACGCAACGATACCGCCATGGCCCGCCTGCTGGCGGAAAAGGGCAGCTCGCTCATCATGGCCTTTGAAAGCATCCTGCGAACCAGCATGCGGAGCGAGGCCGGCGTGCGCCTGCAGGTGCTGCTGGAGGAGATGACCGTCAGCCGCGACATACAGTTCATTGCCGTCGCCATGCCCGACGGCACCATCGTGGCCCACAGCAACCCGGATCGCCTCGGCGAAATACTCACGATCGACGGCGAGGAAATCAGCGTGGAACGCCTGCGGGCCCTCGCTCCCGGCATCGAGGCGCAGTGGGGCATCATGGCCATGGAGGGACGGCGCGCCTTCGTCGTCTACCGGGCCTTCATGCCCAGCCCGAGCCTTGCGGCCTCCGGCCTGCCCGCGCCGGCCATCTTCCTCGGGCTCGACATTTCCCCCTTCGACATCACCCGGCGGCAGGATCGCGATTATGTGGTCATGCTGGCGGGGGTCATGCTTCTGGTCGGTCTCGCCATCCTCGTGGCCCTCTATTACGCGCAGCGCGCCCGCCAGTCCCGTCAGCGCCAGCGTCGCGCCGAGGGGCAGGTCCGCAGGCTGGAAGAGGAAGTGCGCCGCAAGGAAAAGCTCGCCGCGGTGGGCACGCTGGCCGCGGGCGTCGCTCATGAGATCCGCAACCCTCTCAGCTCCATCAAGGGCTACGCCACCTACTTCGGCCAGCGCTTCGCCGAGGGCAGCGACGACCGCAAGGCCGCCGAGGTCATGGTGCGCGAGGTGGAACGCCTGAACCGTGTCATCACCGATCTCATCGGCCTTTCCCGCCCCAGCGACGTGCGCCCCCGCGCCGCCGTGCTGGCCGACGTGGCCGATCACGTCCAGCGCCTGATCAGGCAGGACGCCGAAAAACGCAAGGTCCGCATTCTCTGCGACGTCCCCCGCAGCCTGCCGCCCGCGTGGATCGATCCCGACCGCCTCGGGCAGGCCCTGCTCAACATCTGTCTCAACGCGCTGGACGCCATGCCCGACGGCGGCGAGCTCCGCCTTGCCGCCCGCCCCGTTCCCGCCGGATCGGGCCAGGCCCCGACCGACGGCAAGACGCGGCTCTGGCTGGCCCTCGCCGTCGAAGACAACGGAAAGGGTATTTCCCCCGAACATCTGCGTCACATTTTCGATCCCTACTTCACCACCAAGGGGCACGGCACCGGGCTTGGTCTCGCCACGGCGCACAAGATCATGGAAGCCCTGGGCGGCGACATCGACGTGACCTCCACGCCCGCCGGCGCCGGCGCCGCCGGAGCCTCCGGCACGCGCTTCACGCTCTGGCTGCCGACCCGGCCCAGAAAAGCCTCCCCCGCAACGGAAAGGAACCCCGCGTGAATACCTCCATCCTCGTGGTCGACGACGACGACGCCCATCGCGGCATGCTGCGCATGATGCTGCAATCCTGGGGCTATGCCGTGGATGAAGCCTCGGACGGCAGCGACGCCGTCGCCGCCGTCCACGACAAGGCCTACGACGTCGTCCTTACCGACGTCCGCATGGCCAGAACCAGCGGCATCGACGCTCTCAAGGGCATTCTGGCCTATAATCCGGCCCTGCCCGTCATCCTGATGACGGCCTATTCCTCCGTGGAAACCGCAGTGGAAGCCCTGCGCCTCGGCGCCTACGACTATCTTATCAAGCCGCTGGACTTCGAGGCCCTGCGCCACACCCTTCAGCAGGCCGTCGAGCATTCGCGTCTCAGCGTGGAAAACCGCGAACTGCGCCGCCAGCTCTCCGAAGCCGCCGCGGGGCCGGCCATCCTTGGCCGCAGCAAGGCCATCGACGACATGCGCGGCTTCATCGCCACGGTGGCCCCGACGGAAGCCACCGTGCTGGTTACGGGCGAAAGCGGCACCGGCAAGGAGCTTGTCGCCCGCGCCATTCATGAGGGCAGCGAGCGCGCGCAGAAACCGCTGGTCGTGGTCAACTGCGCCGCTCTGGCGGAAAACCTGCTCGAATCCGAGCTTTTCGGGCATGAGCGCGGTTCCTTCACCGGCGCGGACAAGCGCCGGGACGGGCGCTTTGTTCAGGCCGACGGCGGCACGCTCTTTCTGGACGAGATCGGCGAAATGCCCCTGCCGCTCCAGGCCAAGCTGCTGCGCGCCCTCCAGCAGGGCGAGGTGCAGCGCGTCGGCTCCGACACGCCCATCCATGTCAGCGTCCGCGTCATCGCCGCCACGAACCGCAATCTGCGCGAAGAAGTGGATCAGCGCCGTTTCCGCGAGGATCTCTATTTCCGCCTCAACGTCATCAGCATCGAAGTGCCGCCGCTGCGCGCCCGGGCCGAAGACATTCCCCTGCTCGCCGCCCATTTCCTCCAGCGCTACGCCGAGCGCAATCGCAAGACCATCAAGGGCTTTGCCCCGCAGGCGCTGGACGCCATGCTGCGCTATTCCTGGCCCGGCAACGTCCGCGAGCTGGAAAACGCCGTGGAGCGGGCCGTCATTCTCTGCACCGGCGATCTCATCACCGGCCGGGAACTGCCCCTGAGCGTCGCCGACGCCGAAGAGGAAGCCCCCGCCCCTTCCGTCGACGAAAGCGCCTCCGGCTCCCTGGCCGGGTTGTCTCTCGACGAGCTGGAACGCCGCGCCATTCTCGACACGCTCCACCAGACCGGAGACAACAAGAGCGAGGCGGCCCGCCGCCTCGGCATCACTCGCGCCACGCTTCACAACAAGCTGCGAAAGTACGGGCTGGAATAGCCGCCCTTTCCCCGCCGCACGGCTTCAGCCATGAAAAAAGGAGGGAAGCGCCGGCAGGCGTTTCCCTCCTCGCATATCGGGCGGAAGGCGTTCGTTTATTTCCTGTGAATCCACCAGCTCTTTTCCACGCGGCCGTACCACCAGCGGTTATGGTCGGCGCGCAGGGCGGCCGCGGCCGCAAGCCGCGCCTGAGGCGTTGTCAGACGGCGCACGGCGCTTTCCAGCCATTCAAGGGCAAAGGCGTTGCCCTTGTCCAGTTCCGCCTTGAGATTGAATATCAGATCGAGCTGATCGGCGTCGTGGGCAAGGGCGGCTTCCGGGCTGCGGCTTTCCGTCCATTCCGTCCAGAAGGAGGTCATGTCGTCTTCCAGACCGGTGCCCCTGACGGCGTCGTCGAGGGCATCCCGGGCGCGGCAGGAGTCATAGCGGTGATTGACGTAATTAAAATCGCCGGTGCGGGCCTCGTGCAGATCATGGAACAGGCACAGCAGGGTCGTCCGGGCGGGATCGGCGCCGGCCAGACGGGCGAGGGCGTAGCCCATGACGGCCGTGCGAAAGGAATGCTCCGCGACGTTTTCCGCGCCGCTGCCAAGAAAGGCGTAGCCGCTGCGGGGCGTATGCCGCAGCATTCCGGCCTCGTTGAAGAAATCGGCCAGGCGCTCCATCTGCTCGTCGTCGGGCTCGGGCAAGTCCAGAGCGGCGCAAAGCTGTTCCAGCGCTTCCGCGCGCGCCTGTTCAAAGGCATTTTTTCCCACCGTCTGCTCCTCGTGGCAATCTTTACGGAAGGGGCGCGCGGGCCGCGCCGCGCTCCCCGTTCAGGAGAATTTTCCCTTCCCGGGAACGGCCGCCGGAAAGACGCCCGCCGTTCTGAAAGAACGCGCGTCCGGGAGGCCTGCGGGAAGGACGGGATCTCGTTTTCTCCGCAACGCGCAATCGGCAACGCGCTACAGCCGGAAGAAACGCAGTTCCGGCGCCTTTTCAATCATGCCGGCCGCGGCCAGCTTGTCGTAAAACAGCCGCAGGCCGTCCAGCTCTTCGCCGCGCAGCGTATAGACAAGGCCTTTCGTATAGTAAAAGGCCAGCTCCTCCCGGGACAGGGGGCAACCGTGCGCGGTCAGATCCAGAATGACGTCCATGTTGGCGAGGCCCCAGTCGCGGGCGCGCCGCATGAGCGCCCCGGGGTCCTCGCGGAACAGCCCCTGTTCGGCGGCGGCCCGGCTCACGACCCAGATGCCGAAAATGAAGGGCAGCCCCGTCCAGTCGCGCCAGGCTTCGGCAAGGTCCACGCGCACGGGGTAATCAGGATGACGGCGCAGGCGCAGGGCCTCGTCGCCGATTGCCAGAAAGGCCGCCGGCGGCTCCGGGCCGCGCAGGGCGGGCGTCACCGCGCCCGTCTCGAACGTCGCGTCAATCTGATAGCGATCGCGCAGCAGAAGCCGCAGCAGCGCCACGGAGGTATGCGTTTCCCCGCTGATCAGGATGGTCTTGCCGTCCAGCTGTTCCACGGGCAGCCTGGACAGGAGCAGAACGCTCATGACCGGCCCGCGCGAACCGATGGAAAGGTCTTCGATCATGAAGTACTGCTCGGGGTGGCGGGCGTATTCAAAGCAGGAGTTGGACGATACGTGCAGCTCGCCGCGCGCCATCATGTTGTTGAGCACCGCGGGCGGGCCGGAAATGATTTCATAGTCATGGGGCAAGACGCCCGCTTCCAGGGGGTGATAGATGGGAAGCACGTTCAGATAACCGATGCGCCCCATCCGCAGCTGGGGAGGTCTGGCGGAATCCTGCATCTCGACACGCTCCTTTGAAAGACGCGGCGCTCCGCGCGCCGCCAAAAAGACGCCCTCCCCGGGCCGCCGGCGCCAAGCGCCGGGACCGGGGAGCGTCGTCCGCGAAGCCCTTGCGGGCCATGAGGCCGGTTCAGGGAAGGCCCTCCGCCGTCCTTTCCCGGCGGCGCGCGCTGGGAAAGGCGCTCTGCCGGGCGCCTACGAGGCCGAATCCCCGACTTCGGGCTGGGGTTCCACGGGCCGGTAGTCCATGGTGCGCTGCACGGGCGTAAAGCCGGCCGCGCGGATGGTCTTGTGAATATCGGCGCGGGACATGCGGAAGGACACGCCCGCCGCCGCCACCACGTTTTCCTCGATCATGAGGGAGCCGAAGTCGTTGGCCCCGTAGAAGAGGGCCAGCTGGGCAATCTGCGGGCCCATCGTGACCCACGAGGCCTGAATGTTCGGCACGTTGTCCAGCACCAGGCGCGACGTCGCCAGCAGACGCAGATAGGCGGGCGCGGGCAGGGGCTGCACATGAATGCGCGTATGCCCCGGCTGGAAGGTCCAGGGAATGAAGGCGGTGAAGCCGCCGGTGCGATCCTGCACCTCGCGCACGGCAAAGAGATGATCCAGACGATGGCGGGGCTCTTCCTCGTGCCCGAACATCATGGTCGCCGTGGTCTTCATGCCGAGCTTGTGCGCCTCTTCCATGACCCCCAGCCATTCCTCGGCGGTGCACTTGTTGGGCGACACCTGCGCGCGCACCTCGGTGCTGAGGATTTCCGCGCCGCCGCCGGGAACGGAATCCAGCCCCGCGGCCCGCAGGCGGCGCAGCACTTCGGCGACGGGCAGATCGAACTTGCGCGACCAGAAGAAGATTTCCGGCGGCGAGAAGGCGTGAATATGCAGCGAGGGCCAGGTCGCGCGCATCCAGCGCAGCAAATCCTCATACCATTCCAGCGGCAGATCGGGATGATGCCCGCCCTGCAACAGGACCTGAGTGCCGCCGAGCCGCAGGGTTTCGTCGATCTTCCGGGCCATTTCCTCGCGGGAAATGACGTAACAGCCCTCCTCTCCCGGCGCGCGGAAGAAGGCGCAGAAGCGGCAGGCGCAGACGCAGACGTTGGAATAGTTGATATTGCGATCGCCCACGTAGGTCACGACGGGGTCGGGATGCAGGCGCAGGCGCGTGAAATGGGCCAGACGGGCCAGCGTATGCAGCGAGGCCGAGTAGTACAGGGTTTCCGCGGCCGCCCTGTCCAGCCGTCGCCCGGCCAGGACAAGCGCCGCGGCGTCGCGGACTTCCGGCGATTCTTCAAAGGCGGAGTGCGCCGGGGCAAAGGGGGAACTCATGCGTTGGCCTCCACGGATTCAAAAGTGGCGTTGCGGCGCAGGGGCGTGAAGCCCGCTTCGCGGATCATGTGCTCCAGCTGGCTGATGGTCATGCCCTGCGCCGAGCTGGCGCCGGCCATGTGGCCTATGCGCTCTTCCACGATGGTGCCGTCGAGATCGTCCGCGCCGTACCAGAGGGCCGTCTGCGCCAGCTTTTCGCCCATCATGATCCAGTAGGCCTTGATATGGGGAATATTGTCGAGCAGCAGGCGCGATACGGCCACGGTGCGCAGCTGGTCCAGTCCGCGCTGGGGGCCGATCTTGTCTTCGGGCAGCTTGAGCTTGCTGTTTTCCGTCAGGAAGGGCAGCGGAATGAAGCAGGTAAAGCCGCCGCTCCTGTCCTGCTGTTCGCGCAGGCGGCAAAGATGGTCCACGCGGTGTTCCGGGGTTTCGAGGTGCCCGAAGAGCATGGTGCAGTTCGTCTTGATGCCGAGGCTGTGGGCCTCGCCGGAAATCCGCAGCCAGGCCTCGGAAGACGCCTTGTGCGGACAGATCTCCGCGCGCAGCTTCTCGTCGAAGATTTCCGCGCCGCCGCCGGGCATCATGACCAGCCCGGCCTCCTTGAGACGGCGCAGCACTTCAAGGGTGGAAATGCCTTCCAGCCGGGAAAAATGCTCGATTTCCACGCAGGTAAAGGCCTTGATGGGCAGGGTCGGACACATGGCCCGCGCGGCCTTGAACACGTCTATGAACCAGTCGAGGCGGCGGGTGGGGTGGCAGCCGCCCACGATATGCAGCTCGTCGAGCTTCAGGGGCGTCGCGTCGGCGGCGCGCAGGCGCTGCAGCACGTCCTCCTTGCTGAGGACAAAGGCGCCCGGTTCGTCTTCGCTGTCGCGCCGGAAGGCGCAGAAGGTGCAGCCGTTGACGCAAACATTGGTATAATTTATTTGACGGTTGACCACGTACGAGGCGACGTCGCCGTGCAGGCGGCAGCGCGCATGGTGCGCCAGCGCGCCCACGGCGGTAATATCCGGGCAGGCGAAAAGCGCCAGCCCGTCGGCGGCGCTCAGCCGTTCGCCTTCCAGCACCTTTTCGCGGATGGACGACAGGCCGAGCGCGGCGTAATAAGAAGCATCTAGCATCAGGCTCACTTCCTTGGGCAAAAGTCCGGGCATTGGGGCCCCGGCGGCGCCGGAGCCGAAGACTCGGGCCAGCCCGGACGCGAACGTCGTCGCGCGCAGCAGGCCGCGCCATGTTTTCTGCGCCCGCAGCGCGGCGGCCCGGCGCCGGCGGCATGATGCGAGCGCGCGCGCCCCTCCGTCGGGCGCGGCGCTTCACGATATGCCCGCGACGCTCCCGCTGTCAAACTCCTTTCCCTTGCGCGGCCCTGCCGCCGGAGGTTCTGCCATGTCTTCAGAAACGCTGACCATCGGTCTGTCCCCCTGCCCCAACGACACCTACATCTTTCACGCGCTGCTGCACGGCCTCACGCCTTCGCCCGTGCCGCTGACGCCGCACATGGCCGACGTGGAGGAGCTCAACGGCCTCGCCCGGCAGGGGCGGCTGCCCTTCACCAAGATTTCTCTTGGCGTCATTCCCTATATCATGGACGAGTACGCCATTCTTTCCAGCGGCGCGGCGCTGGGCTGGGGCTGCGGCCCGCTGGTCGTGGCGCGGGAAAACCTGCCCGAAAGCGCCTGGAAGGACGCGCGCACGGTCGTGCCCGGCCTGATGACCACGGCCAACCTGCTGCTGGACCTGCACGGCGGCTTTCAGGGCCCGCGCCAGGAAATGCTGTTCAGCGACGTCATGGACGCGGTGCTTTCCGGCAAGGCCGATATCGGCGTCATCATTCATGAAGGCCGCTTCACCTTTCAGGAGCACGGCCTTGTCAAGCTGCTGGATCTCGGCCAGTGGTGGGAGTCCGTCTACAAGGCGCCCCTGCCGCTGGGCGCCATCGCGGCGCGGCGCGACGTGCCGCTTGCGACGGCCCGCGCCGTGCAGGAGGCCATCCGGGCGAGCATCGCCTATGCCGACGCACGCCCCGAAGCCTCCCGCGACTACATCCGCGCCTGCGCGCAGGAGCTGTCCGACGAGGTGACGCAGGCTCATATCAGAACCTTTGTCACGGATTTCAGCCGCGATCTCGGCCCGGCCGGACGCGACGCCATTACCCGTCTGACGGAGCGGGCCGCCGCGCGCGCCGGCAAGACCCTGCCCGCCGACGGTCTCTTTCTGAAATAGGGCGCGTCGCCTTTGAAAAAGGCGAAACGCGCGGCGGCGCCGTCGCGCCGCCCGGCCGGAACCAAGCGGAAAAAACGCGCTTTTCCGCGAAACGACAGGCCGTGCGCCTTGAAACGCAAGGCGGTTCAAACTGAAAACGCTCCAGGATCGGAAACCGGAAACGTCCGGGCTTCCGTCCGCAACCAGCAACGCTGCACGCTATGTCCGAACCCTTCTTTTCCGCGGCGGAAGCCCGCCGCCTGCTTTCCCTGGGGCTGCCCGTCTTTGTCGCCCAGCTTTCGCAAACCGGCATGACCTTCGTCGACACGGCCATGACCGGCCAGTACGCCACGGCGGACATGGCCGCCGTGGCCGTGGCCGGCTCCATCTGGGCGCCGATTTCCCTGCTGGGCGTGGGCTGCCTGCTGGCGCTGTCGCCCATGTCCGCGCACCTTGTGGGCGGCAACCGCCGGGCCGAGGCGCCGCACCTGCTGCGGCAGGGCATATGGCTGACCTGCTGCCTTGCCGCCGTTCTCATGGCGCTGTTCCAGCTCATTTCCCACAATATTCATTATTTCGGCCTGGAGCCGGAACTTGCCGATCTGGCGGGCGGCTACCTGCGGGCCATGCTCTGGGGGCTGCCGGGCTTCATGCTCTTCGTCAACGTTCGCAGCTTTCTGGAAGGCTTCTCCCGCACCCGCCCGGCCATGGTCATCGGCCTGCTGGGGCTGGCGCTCAACGTGCCGTGCAACTACGGGTTCATTTACGGCGTCTGGGGACTGCCCTGCCTGGGCGCCGTGGGCTGCGGCGTGGCCACGAGCCTGTGCTACTGGTTCATGGCCCTGTGCATGATCCTCTACGCCTGCCGCGACAAGCTGACGCGCGATCTCGGCCCCCTCTTCCTGCCCATGCTCCTGCCCTCGACGGCGCGCCTGCCGGAACACCGGGCCTCGCGCTTCGATCCGAAACTGATCATCCGGGTCTTTCGCATCGGCTTTCCGGGGGCGCTGGCCATCTTTTTCGAGGTTTCGCTGTTCGCCCTGACGGCCCTGCTGCTGGCCCCGCTGGGACAGACCGTCGTGGCCGGGCATCAGATCGCGCTCAACTACAGCGCGCTCATCTTCATGGTGCCCATGTCGCTCAACATCACGGCCACCATCCGCGTCGGGCGCCTGCTGGGCGGGGGCCGCATCTGGCGGGCGCATACGGCGGCCAGAACGGCCCTTCTGCTCGGCGCGGGCACGGCCGCTGTCACGGCCCTGCTCACCGTGGCGTGCCGCTATCTCATCGTCGCCGTCTACAACAACGACCCCGACGTGGTCGCGCTGGCGGCCGGACTTCTGCTGCTGGCCTCGATCTATCAGGTCGTGGACGCCCTCCAGACCATCAGCATCGGCATCCTGCGCGGCTACAACGACACGCGGGTCATTTCCTTCATCTGCTTCACGGCCTACTGCATCATCGGCCTGCCGCTGGGCTTCGTCCTTTCCCGCACGGACTGGCTCATGCCGGCCATGGGCGCGCAGGGCTTCTGGATCGCCTATATCGCGGCCCTGACCTTCGGCGCGTGCTGCTATCTCTGCCGCGTGCGCTACCTGCACGGCCTGCCGGAAGAGGCCGTTCTCCAGAAAATCCGCAAGTAGACGGGGCGGCCGCGCCAGCCCGCGAAAACTTCCGGCGCGCGCGGCCTTCCCCCTACCTGAAAAAAAACGTATACTAGGGAAAGCGGAAAGACGAGACCGATCAAACATGAAGCTCCCCCGGACGGGCAGGAAACGAAATCCCCTTCCCGCCGCATTCCGGAGCGGAAACAGGAGAAAACACAAGGATGGAAGAAGCGCTGTTCCTGGGGCTGGACGCGGGTTCGACAACTGTAAAGCTGGCGCTCATCGACGGCAGGGGCACGGTGCTTGACGCCCAGTACATGCGACACGGCGCCGCCGTGCGCTCAACCCTGCTCGCCCTGCTGGAGGGCTTGCAGGAGCGCCGCCCCGCCCTGCGGGTGCGCGCGGCCATGACCGGCTCCGCGGCCCTGAACCTTGCCCACGCCCTGGAACTCCCCTTCGTGCAGGAAGTGCTTGCAACCTCCCGCGCCATCTCCTATCTGGCGCCGCAAACCGACGTCGCCGTGGAGCTGGGCGGCGAGGACGCCAAGATACTCTATTTCAAGGACGGCGCCGACAATCTGCGCATGAACGAAGCCTGCGCCGGCGGCACGGGCGCCTTCATCGATCAGATGGCCGTGCTGCTGCACACCAACGCGGCCGGACTCAACGCCCTTGCGGCCAGGCACACCCGCATCTATCCCATCGCCTCCCGCTGCGGCGTCTTTGCCAAGACCGACGTCGTGCCCCTGCTCAACGAGGGCGCCGCCCGGGAAGATCTGGCGGCCTCCATCTTTCAGGCCGTCGTGGAGCAGACCATCAGCGGCCTGGCCTGCGGGCATCCCATCAAGGGCAACGTGGCCTTTCTCGGCGGCCCCCTGCACTTTCTGCCCCAGCTGCGCGAACGCTTCATCAAGACGCTGGAACTCTCTCCCGAAGAAGTGGTGGACATTCCCGACGCCCACTACATCGTCGCCGCGGGCACGGCCCTGAGCCTGATTGCCCTGCCGCGCCTGCCGCGTCCCGTCGCCGCGCCCGTGCTCTCCATTCAGGAACTGACCGAACGCGCGCGCACGCGCCGCGCCGACGACGAACGCGCCCCGGCCCTGCCGCCGCTCTTCTCCAGCAAGGCGGAGTACGATCTCTTTCGCCTGCGCCACGAGGGCGACGCCGTTCCCCGCCGCCCGCGGGAAGAGGCGCGCGGCCCGCTCTTTCTGGGCGTCGATCTTGGCTCCACCACCATCAAGGCCGTTCTTGTCGACGCCGAGGGCGCCGTGCTGGACACCTGGTATCGCCGCAATCAGGGCGATCCGCTGGCCGGGCTGCTGCCCTACGCCGCGGATCTGATCGAGGCGCTGCCCCGCAAGGAGGACGGAAGCCCCGCGGCCTGGATCGAGCGCTGCGCCGCCACAGGCTACGGCGCCGGACTGGCGAGGGCGGCGCTTGGCGCGGACCTGACGGAAGTGGAAACCGTCGCGCACCTCAAGGCAGCCTGCCGCCTTGTGCCCGACGCCACCTACGTCATCGATATCGGCGGGCAGGACATGAAATGCCTGAAGGCGCACAAGGGCTGTATCGCGGGCGTCACCCTCAACGAGGCCTGTTCCGCCGGCTGCGGCGCCTTTCTTGAAACCTTTGCCCAGAGTCTCAACCTGAGCATGCACGACTTTGTGCAGGCCGCCCTTTTCGCCAGACATCCGGTGGATCTCGGCTCGCGCTGCACGGTCTTCATGAATTCCAAGGTAAAGCAGGCCCAGAAGGAAGGCGCGGAAATCGGCGATATTGCCGCCGGCCTGTGCTACTCCGTCGTCCGCAACGCCCTGTACAAGGTGCTGCGCCTGCGCAGCCCCGAAGAACTCGGCGACAAGGTGCTGGTGCAGGGCGGCTCCTTCATGAACGACGCGCTCCTGCGCGTCATGGAGCGTCTGCTCAAGCGGGAGGTCTTCCGCCCCGACATTGCCGGCCTCATGGGCGCCTACGGCGCGGCCCTGCTGGCCCTGCGCCGTCACGAGCGGGGCGAGGACGAACCGCCGCAGCCCATGCAGGCCGAGGCGCTGCGCTCGCTCTCCGCCACGACCCGCCAGCTGCGCTGCGGCGGCTGCGGCAACCGCTGCCGCCTGACGCTGCACACGTTCTCCAACGGGCGCAAGTTCGTTTCCGGCAACCGCTGCGAACGCGGCGGCGCCCGCTATGAGCAGTCCGGCAACCGCCCCGCGGAACCCATGCCCAATCTGTACGCGTGGAAGAACCGGCGCCTGTTCGATTACGAACCGCTGGCGGAAAAGGACGCGCCGCGCGGACGCATCGGCATTCCGCGCGTGCTCAACATGTACGAGCA
>CALUWU010000002.1 GCA_944324555.1 uncultured Desulfovibrio sp. | reverse complement strand
AAGGCGTTCCCGTAGTTCTTCCCCCCCCAAGCCCCCATCCCTTCCCCAGCGCGCTTTTATCGGAGGCGGCGGCGCCGCGCCGGACTTGACGAAACGTTTCTTTCAGACTAAGAATTAGAAAAAGAATTTCATTTTTATTTTAAAAGAGAACCCAATGACTCCTTCCCAGACCCTCGCCGCCCTTGATTCCCTGCTTGCCGCCGGACAGCCCGCCTTTCTCTGGGGGCCGCCCGGCGTGGGCAAAAGCCGCCTTGCGGCCGAAGCCGCGCGCCGCCGCGGCATGATCCTGCGCGATATTCGGGCCGTCCTGCTCGATCCCGTGGACCTGCGCGGCCTGCCGCGCATCGACGGCCGCAAGACAGTCTGGTGCGCCCCCGCCTTTCTGCCCGACGAGAACGACGCGTCTTCCGGCGTTCTCTTTCTTGACGAACTCAACGCCGCGCCGCCGCTGGTGCAGACCGCCTGCTACCAGCTCATTCTTGATCGGCGCGTCGGCGAATACCGCCTTCCTGACGGCTGGCGCGTTCTCGCCGCCGGCAACCGGGAAGGCGATCGCGCCGCCGCATGCCGCATGCCCACGGCGCTTGCCAACCGCATGACCCATATCAACGTGGAGCCGGATATCGACGACTGGCTCGACTGGGCCGGAACGGCTGGCATCCATCCCGATATAACCGCCTTTCTGCGTTTTCGTCCGCGCCTGCTGCTGAACTTTGATCCCGCTTCCGGGGAACATGCCTTTGCCTCGCCCCGCTCCTGGGAATTTGCCTCCGCGATCCTGCAAACGGCGCCCGCCGCCGGCATTCTGGAGGAACTGCTTGCCGGCGCCGTGGGCAGGGGAGCCGCCGCCGAGCTCTGCGGCTATCTGGCGCAACGCCGCGACCTGCCTGCGCTGGAAGAAATTCTTGCCGCTCCGGAGAGCGCGGCCGTGCCCGACGATCCCTCGGCCCTGTACGCCCTTTGCGAAGGCCTTGCGGCCCGCGTCCGCGCGGACACGCTGGACGCCATTGCCGACTATGCCGCCCGTCTGCCCGCGGAATTCGGCGTGCTGCTGTTCCGGGAGGCGGCGCGCCATGACGCCGCCGTCGTCGAAAGCGGCCCCTTTGCCCGCTGGGCGCGACGGCATGCCGAGGTTCTGCTCTGATGCTCCCGGCCATGATGGACGCCGCCGCGCGTGCCGTGAGCCGGGCAAGGGCGGATCTCGTTTCGCGCGAACCCTTCTTCGGCTGCCTTGTGCTGACGCTGCGGCCAAAGCCCGATCCCTCGTGCCGCCACATCTGGACGGACGGCGCGACGCTGGGCTACCACCCGGCCTTTGCCGCCTCCATCCCTCACGAACGACTGGTGGGCGCGCTGGCGCACGAAGCCCTGCACCTTGCATGCGGTCACCATGCCCGGCGGCGGGGACGCGATCCCCGTCTCTGGAACGAGGCCTGCGACGTCGTCGTCAACGACATTCTTCAGGAAGCCGGCTTCCGTCTTCCCGAAGGCGCGCTGTTCCGCCCGGAATATGCCGGGCGTTCCGTTGACGCCGTCTATAGGGATCTGCTTTCCCGGCAAGGAGACGCCGGCGCGTCCTCGCCGCTGGGAGACGCCGGGGATCAGGGCGACGCCGCCGGGAAGGAGCGTCAGACCGAAGCCGCTTCCGGGCAGGCCTCGTCGCGCGCCTCTGAAAAGGAAGGAGAAGAAACGGAAATCCGTCCGCAAACGGCCTCCCCCGCCGCGCGCCCGGCGTCTTCCAGACGGGATATTCCCCGTTTTGACGGCGAAATACGCGACGCCCCGCGCCTGCGCGAAGGTCGCGGCAATGACGAACGCGCGCGACAGGACGTTGAAGCGGATCTGGAACGCGCTCTTGACCGCGCGCGTCATGCGGGCGCCATCCCTGCGGGATGCAGCCGTCTGATCCGCCGTTCCGCGCCTGTTCGTCAGGACTGGGGCGCGCTGCTCCGCCGCTTTCTGTCCCGCCGCGCCGCCAATGATTATTCATGGCTCCACCCCGATCGCCGCCGTCTGCATCAGGGGCTCTATCTTCCGGGAAGACATGATCTGAAAATTTCCAGCCTTGCCGTGGCCGTGGATTGCTCCGGCTCCGTTGACGACCTTGCGCTGTCCTCCTTCTGCGCCGAACTGGGAGCCGCTCTGGCTCCCTATGAAACCGAGGCGGTCATCTTGTTCCATGACTGCCGCATCCAATCCGTGCGCCGCGTCTCCGGGCGCGAGTTTCCCTCCTCCCTCGCGCCCGTTGGCGGCGGCGGCACGGATTTCCGTCCGGTCACGGCATGGCTGGAACACGAAGGAGAACGCCCCGCCGCCCTGATCTGGTTTACCGATCTGGAGTGTTCCAGCTTTCCGCCGGAGCCCTCCTTTCCGGTACTCTGGCTTGCATGGGGAGACGGGGGGCATACGCCGCCCTTCGGCGAGGTCGTCCGCATGAGCGCATCCGCGCCGTCAGCCCTCAAGGAGTTTCCATGAAACTGACCTGGACCATAACCAAGGCGCGCGGCAATCTGCGGCCGCTTCTGACCTACAAGATCGAACTGGAACCGTGGGAACGCGAACTGGCCACGCCGCCGCTGCGAATCCGCTCCACCATTCCCGAGCCGCCGGACTCCTGGCAGGAATACTGCTACCCGAATCAGCTGGAGCGCGCCGGGCAACCCGGTCCGGGATGCTACATGCTGGACGCGCCTCCCCACAAGGGCGGCGGCGGAACCTCAAGCCTGCGCCTGCCCTGGAGAGAAGATAACGACTACCCCGAAGTTCCGGCCTCCTTTGAGGCCCTGCGCGAAGCCTGCGAACAGGAAATCGCCCGCGCCTATGCCAGCGAACCCATGCGGCTGCGTCAAAGCCTGCGGCTGCGCTCCCCCCTGCTGTGCGAAACGGCGCCCGGCATTCTCGGGAAGCGTATTCTTGAGCGTCTGGCCTTTGAAAAAGGCGAAACGCGGGGCGGCGGTTAAGGCCCGTCCTGTGCCTTCCGTATAGAGCGATTTCAGTTTGAAACGCTGCGCGTTCCAAACCATACGGCCTGTCGTTTCGCGGAAAAAACGCGGTTTTTCCGCTCACTTTTGGCCGGGCGGCGCTGTGCTGCCGCCTCGCGTTTCACCTTTTTCAAAGGTGAAACGCTCTATGCGTTCACTTTCGCGGACAAGAAGAGCCCCCGGCAAGTTGCATCTTGTCGGGGGCTCTTGTCTGAACGAAGGAGGTTGCCCTAAACAGCCCTGGAAATCATCTCAAAGAAACGGCTGAAAAGGTAGCGGCCGTCGTTGGGGCCGGCGGCGGCTTCGGGGTGATACTGAACGCTCATGATGGGCTTTGTCTTGTGGCGCAGCCCTTCAAGAGTAAAGTCGTTGAGATTGACATGGGTGGACTCCACATCGGTCAGCCCGTCAAGCACCACATGGAACCCGTGGTTTTGCGAAGAGATTTCCACCTTGCCGGTGGTATCGTCGCGCACGGGATGGTTGCAGCCGTGATGCCCGAATTTCAACTTGGCCGTCGAGCCGCCCAGCGCATGGCCGATGAGCTGATGGCCGAGGCAGATGCCGGTCACGGGGAAAACGTCCATCAGGCGGCGGATAAGCGCGATCTCGTCGGTCAGCGTCGCCGGGTCGCCGGGGCCGTTGGAAAGGAAGACGGCCTTCGCGCCGCTGGCTCTGGCGGCCTCGAAACTGAAGGACGGCGGCACGGCCAGCGGTTCAAAGCCCACCTTTGCCAGCAGGCGGAGGATATTCCACTTGACGCCGAAGTCATAGACCAGCAGCGGCAGGCCCGTTCCCTTCCAGGCGTAGGCGCCGTCGTCGCCGAAATGCACGAAGGTCTGGACGTTGTCTTCCAGAATATAGGGAGCCGAGGCGGCCACAAAGGGCACGAGGTTCTGGCCTTCCATGGGAGGCAATGCCAGCGCCTTGCGCCGCAGGGATTCAGGATCGAGATCACGGGTGGAAATGACGCCGCGCATGGCGCCGTTGAGGCGAAGATGACGCGTCAGGGCGCGGGTATCAAGACCTTCGATGCCGGGAACCCCCATGCGGACAAGAAAGTCCGGCAGGCTTTCGGTAGCGCGCCAGTTGGAGGGCTGCTTGCAGCATTCCTTGACCAGCAGGGCGCGCATGTGCACCTTCGGGGATTCCATGTCCTGCGGGTTGACGCCGTAGTTGCCGATGAGCGGATAGGTCATGCAGACCATCTGTCCATAATAGGAAGGATCGGTCAGCACTTCCTGATAACCGGTCATGCCGGTATTGAAAATGACCTCGCCGCCGGTTTCAAATTCGCCGGTAAAGGATTTGCCCTTCAGGGTGAAGCCGTCTTCCAGAGTCAATACCGCTTTCATATTAGCGCACCTCGCGGGCATAGTATTCTTGCAGGCTTTCCACATGCACGTCGGTACGGCGCATGGCTATGGCCGTGGCCGTGGCCTTTGCCCCCGCCACGGTGGTGCAGTAGGCGATGCCGTAGGTCAGCGCCGCGTGCCTGATGGACTTGGAGTCCCGCGCCGTATTCTTGCCGGACGCGGTGTTGACCACAAGCGCGATCTCGTGGTTCACGATGCGGTCGACGATATTGGGACGGCCTTCGTAGACCTTGTTGACCACTTCAACGTCAAGCCCGTGTTCCTTGAGCAACTTTGCCGTGCCGCGCGTCGCCAGCAGCTCGAAGCCGAGATCGGCGAACATCCGGGCGACTTCCGGCAGCAGGGGCTTGTCGCGATCGTTGACGGACAGGAACACGGTTCCCGATTGCGGCAGTTTCTGTCCCGAACCAAGCTGACTCTTGAGATAGGCGTCGGGGAAGCTGTCGCCCATGCCCATGACTTCGCCGGTCGAATGCATTTCGGGGCCGAGAATGATGTCCACGCCGGGGAAGCGCTGGAAGGGCAGCACGGCTTCCTTCACGCAGGTGAAGCCGCCGCGGCGCATGCTCCAGGGGTCCAGCTCTTCCAGCGTCTTGCCGAGCATGACCTGCGTGGCCAGATAGGGAAGCGGCACGCCGGTGGCCTTGGAGACAAAGGGAGCGGTGCGCGAGGCGCGGGGGTTCACTTCCAGGATATAGACGTCGTTGCCCTTGATGGCGAACTGAATGTTCATCAGGCCGAC
Source organism: uncultured Desulfovibrio sp. (assembly GCA_944324555.1). Classification (GTDB taxonomy): domain Bacteria; phylum Desulfobacterota; class Desulfovibrionia; order Desulfovibrionales; family Desulfovibrionaceae; genus Desulfovibrio. Next base: position 2,498 of record CALUWU010000002.1, on the reverse strand, counting down.
CACGCGCAGTTCCTGCGCCAGCGCCTCCGCCTGAGCGGCAATCAGCGCCACGTGATCATAGGACAGCGAATAGGAAGGCAGCACGCAGGCGGAGTCGCCCGAGTGAATACCGGCTTCCTCGATATGCTCCATGATGCCCGCCACATAGACGTCCGTGCCGTCCGACAGGGCGTCCACGTCCACCTCCACGGCGTGTTCGAGGAACTTGTCGATCAGAATGGGATGCTCGGGCTTTTCGGGCACCTGCTCGGCAAAGTAGGCGGTCAGTTCGGCGTCGTCGTAGACCACGGCCATGGCGCGGCCGCCAAGCACGTAGCTGGGCCGCACGACGACGGGATAGGAGATGCGCCCGGCGACTTCGCGCGCCTCGTCGAGGCTCATGGCCGTGCCGTTCGGGGGTTGCAGCAGCCCCAGCTTTTCGATGAGCGCCTGAAAACGCTCGCGGTCTTCGGCGCGGTCGATGGCGTCGGGCGAGGTGCCGAGAATGGGCACGCCCGCGCGCATGAGGGGCACGGCAAGATTGAGCGGCGTCTGCCCGCCGAACTGCACGATGACGCCCTCGGGCTTTTCCTTTTCAATGATGTTCATCACATCTTCAAAGGTCAGCGGCTCGAAGTAGAGGCGATCGGAAGTATCGTAGTCGGTGGAGACGGTTTCGGGGTTGGAATTGACCATGATGGCCATGACGCCGGCGTCGCGCAGGGCGAAGGAGGCGTGGCAGCAGCAGTAGTCGAATTCGATGCCCTGCCCGATACGGTTGGGGCCGCCGCCAAGAATGATGACCTTGCGCCGATCTTCCACCTTCGCTTCCTGCCCGGATTCGTAGGTGGAATAGTAGTAGGGCGTGTAGGCCTCAAACTCCGCGGCGCAGGTATCCACAAGATAGAACGTGGGCTCGATGCCCAGACTCTTGCGAAGGCGGCGAATGTCGTCCTCGGGGCGTTTCCACATTTCCGCGAGCTGGCGGTCGGAAAAGCCGTATTCCTTGGCTTCCCGCAGCACGTCCGCCAGTTCGGCGTTGGCGGGCGTCATGTCGTTGGCCAGACCGAAATGCAGGATGCGCTGCTCCATGTCCACGATGTCGCGAATCTGGCGGATGAACCAGGGGTCGATCTTGCTGGCCTCGAAGATTTCTTCCTCGTCCAGCCCGGCCAGCAGCGCCTGACGCAGGCTGAAGATGCGGCGGGAATTGGGAGTGCGGAGCGAGGCGAGAATCTTTTCCTTTTCGGGCAGTTCGGCCTTGAAGCGGAAGCCGAGGCCGGTCGCGCCGATTTCCATGGAGCGCAGGCCCTTTTGCAGGGCTTCCTTGAAGGTGCGGCCGATGCTCATGGCCTCGCCCACGCTCTTCATGGACGTTGTAAGTTCATCCTTGGCGCCGGGGAATTTCTCGAAGGTGAAGCGCGGGATTTTCACCACGCAGTAGTCGATGGCCGGCTCAAAGCAGGCGGCGGTTTCACGGGTGATGTCGTTGCGGAGCTCGTCCAGCGTATAGCCCACGGCCAGCTTGGCGGCGATCTTGGCGATGGGGAAGCCCGTGGCCTTGGACGCCAGCGCCGACGAACGGGACACGCGCGGGTTCATTTCAATGACCACCATGTCGCCGTTGGCGGGATTGATGCCGAACTGCACGTTGCTGCCGCCGGTTTCCACGCCGATTTCGCGCATGATGGCCAGCGAGGCGTCGCGCATGGCCTGATATTCCACGTCGGTCAGGGTCTGGGCCGGCGCCACGGTAATGGAGTCGCCCGTATGCACGCCCATGGGATCGAGGTTTTCAATGGAGCAGACAATAACGGCGTTGTCGTTCTTGTCGCGCATGACCTCCATTTCAAACTCTTTCCAGCCCAGCACGCTCTGCTCGATCATGACTTCGGAGGTGGGGCTCGCGGCAAGGCCGCGTCCGGCGACCTCTTCAAGATCCTGCATGTTGTAGGCCACGCCGCCGCCCGTGCCGCCCAGCGTGAAGGCGGGGCGAACGATGAGCGGGAAGGGCAGCACGTCGCCGAGGCGGCGCACGTCGTCCATGTTGCGGGCGATGCCGCTGGCGGGCACCTTCAGGCCGATGTTTTCCATGGCCTGCCGGAAGAGCTCGCGGCTTTCGGCCTTCTCGATGACCTCGGCCCGGGCGCCGATAAGCTCCACGCCGAATTCTTCCAGCACGCCGAGACGGGCAAGACCAAGGGCGGCGTTCAGGGCCGTCTGCCCGCCCAGCGTGGGCAGCAGGGCGTCGGGGCGCTCCTTGCGGACGATGGCGGCAAGGGTTTCGGGTTCTATGGGCTCCACATAGGTGGCGTCGGCCATATGCGGATCGGTCATGATGGTTGCGGGGTTGGAGTTGACCAGCACCACCTCGTAGCCCTCTTCTTTCAGGGCCTTGACGGCCTGGGAGCCGGAATAGTCGAACTCGCAGCCCTGCCCGATGACGATGGGCCCGGCCCCGATGACCATAATCTTGTGAATATCCGTGCGCTTCGGCATGAGAATCCCCTGCTCGGTTG
>CALUWU010000001.1 GCA_944324555.1 uncultured Desulfovibrio sp. | reverse complement strand
CTTGACCATTTCGTCGGCGACATGCATGCCCGTGCTGATGCTGTTCAGCTCCACGCAGCCGATAGTGCGCAATTTCATTGTATTCACCTTACGCCTTGATGGTTATCATTCCGTCCGCAACGGACTCTACCACGCCGTCGATGCTCGCGTGGACTCTCGCTCCCATGGCCTTTTCCGGGATTTCCCCGATCAGATCGCCGCACTTCACGCGCGCGCCCGCGGCAACCGTGCACACGGCGGGCGCGCCGATGTGCTGGCGCAGGGGAATGCTTACCCGTTTCGGCGTATATTCGCCCGCGTAGCCGGGGTGCGTGTCGTATTCCGCCAGATCAAGCCGGCGGAGCAGGCGGGCGGTGGGCACGCGGCGTTCTTCGCGGAAGGGATTGGCTTCGAGCGGCCGGCCGGAGCTTTCCCACTTCACGCCGCCCTGCATGAGGTTTTTCTTGATCTGGGCGTTGACCTCGCGCGGCGAGACCAGCATGGGACAGGCGAACTTTTCGCACAGGCCGCACTCGGAACAGAGCAGCGCCTCCCTGGCGATCTCGCTTTCAAGATCCTGACTGGCAAAGACGCGCATGAGCTTGTGCGGATGGAGCGAATGCCCGAGCAGGTTGCGCGGACAGAGATCCGTGCAGCGCGAGCACTGACAGCAGACGCTGTTGGTGATCTGCCGGACGCGGGCCGGGTCCATGACCTTGCGGACGACCACGTTGTGATCCGGGGGCAGCACCAGCAGGCCGCTGGTCGTCTTGGTCACGACCGCGCGCGAGACGTCGGGGAGCACCCGGCCCATCATGGGGCCGCCGTCCACCACGCGGTATTCGGGGATGGTAGCGCCGCCCGCGAAGGCGATGATATCTTCAACGGGGGTTCCCACGGGCGCCTTGAGCACCATCGAACGCCCCACCTCGCCCGCCACGGTGAGATAGCGGTGGGTCACGGGCTGGCCGTCGAGAGCGCGGGCCACGTTGCACAGCGTTTCCACGTTGCTGACCACGGCCCCGACGTGGAGCGGCAGCCCGCGTTCGGGCACGGTGCGGCCCAGCACTTCGCGCACGAGCACCTGCTCGTCGCCGGCGGGGTAGAAGTCGGCCAGCTCAAAGACCTCGATACCGCCCGAGGCGTCGCGGGCCGCGGCCGCGCGCACGGACTCCAGCGCGTGCGCGTGCTTGCCTTTCAGGCAGACGACGCCCCGTTTCGCGCCGGTGCAGTCCATTACGGCGTGAAGGCCGCGCAGCAGCGTTTCCACCTCGCTTTCCATAAGATACGGATCGCTCATGAGCAGGGGCTCGCACGAGGCCCCGTTGACCAGCACCGTATCCACCTTGGCGTCGGCCTTGACGTGCGTGGGCAGGCCAGCGCCCCCCGCGCCGACGACGCCGGCTTCCCGTATCTTGTCGACAATCTGATTTTCCATCGCACTGCCCTCCGGCATGATATGGCGTCGGCGGAGTCAGGGCCGCCGGGCCGGAAATTTGTTACCAGGCCTGCTCCAGAAGCGTCCGGATATCCGCAAGGGAGGGCCGTCTGGGATTGCTCTGCGTGCACATGTCGTCCAGCGCATGGGCGGCCATGGAATCCAGGGCCGCGCGGAACGCCGGTTCTTCTATCTTGAGTTCCCGGAGGCGGGAAGGAATCCGCATGGCTTCATTCAGGCTCTGCACGGCGCCGATGAGCGCCTGCGTGCCCTCTTCCACATTGGCGTGGGGCAGACCGATGATCCGGGCGAGTTCGCGATAGCGGACGCCCGCGTCAAAGCTGTTGAAGCGGATGACATAGGGCAGAAAGACGGCGTTGGCCAGACCGTGGGGGATGTGGAACTGCCCGCCCAGCGCGTGGGCCATGCTGTGCGTCAGGCCCAGGCCGCTGTTGTTGAAGGCCATGCCCGCCATGCAGGAACCCAGCAGCATCATTTCGCGGGCTTCCATGTCTTCCATCTGCTGGTAGGCCTTGAGCAGGAAGGAAAAGACGTAGCGGATGGCCTGCACCGCGAGAATGTCCGTGAACGCGTTGTTGTCGCGGGACGTGTAGGCCTCCATGGCGTGGGTCAGCACGTCCATGCCCGTGGCCGCCGTCACGGGGGGCGGCACGGTGCGGGTAAAGCGGGCGTCGAGAATGGCCACGTCGGGAATGAGCAGCTCGTCGTTCAGCGGGATCTTCACGCCCTGCGCCTTGTCGGTCACCACGGAGATGGCCGTGACTTCCGAACCCGTGCCGCTGGTGGTGGGAATGGCCGCCAGCAGCGGGCGGGGAAGCTGCGGCGCGGCCTTGACGGCAAAGAAGGCGATGGCCTTGGCCGTGTCGATGGCGGAACCGCCGCCCAGGGCCACGATGAGGTCGGCCCGGAACCGGATGAATTCGGCGGCCCCCCGCACCACGGTTTCCAGCGAGGGATCGGGCTCGACTTCGGCGAAGATGGCGTGGGGAAGATTCCGGCGCTCCAGATGGCTCGTGACCTGCTCCGCAAAGCCGCTCTTGACCATGAACGGGTCGGTAACGACAAAGGCGGAGGTCGCGGGCAGTTCTTCAAGCGTTTCGAGGGCGTACTTGCCGTAGCAGAGTTTTGTCTTTCCGTGGAACTGGGTCATGTCTTCCTCTTCTCTGCGGAGTCGGGCTCCGGCGTGGGGAGCGGAACCGCGCCCGCCGCGGGCGTTGCGTCGCCGGGGGCGTCGGGCGGCTTCCGATCCGCCGGGGAAGGGGGAGGGCGTCCGGCGCCGTTCCGTCTGCGAAAGGGAACGGACGGCCGGGCGGCCTCCCCGCGCTTGTTCGGAAGCGTCGCGGCGTCGCGGCGATCGTCGTCATGCCGACGAGAGACGCCGCGACGCCGGAGCTGCGTTATTCGGCGGTTTCGGGCCGGTGGGGCAGAATCAGTTCCACTTCGGAATGGGGGCGGGGAATCACGTGCACGCTGCGCAGTTCGCCCACGCGTTCCGCGGCGGCCGCGCCGGCGTCGGTGGCGGCCTTGACCGCGCCCACGTCGCCGCGAACCATGACGGTCACCAGACCGCCGCCCACCTGCTCGCGACCGATAAGGGTCACGTTCGCCGCCTTGACCATGGCGTCGGCGGCTTCAACGGCTCCGACGAGACCTCTCGTTTCAATCATGCCCAGTGCATCCAGTTTCATGGCTGTCTCCTTCGCTGCAAGCAGCGTTCACGCGGAAGGGGTCCCGCATGTCGTTGATTTGATGGGGGAGCGCCGCGGGCCGGGCGTGCCGCCGGCGGCGCGTCGTTTTCGGGAACAATCAGTTCTTGACGTTGTCCCGTATGGTTTTGAGCGCCTCGATGGTCATGGCCCGGATCTGCTCCTGATCCGTGACGCCGTACTGCGTCCGGAGCATGGAGGCGACCGCGATGGACAGGCTCTCCAGGCTGCCCGGCATGGAGAAGGCGGTTCCTTCCTCGGGGCCCACGTAAAAGGTCTTGCTGATGCCGCAGCAGCCCCGGCGGGGCGCGGCGGGCTGCTCCTGGACGACGGGGGCGGGTTCCGGCCCGTAGACGACGCTCACGCCCCGCCGGGCAAGCTCGTCCTTGGCGCCGGGAGTCAGGATTCTGCCCTTGTCCACATAGAGCTTGCCGTCCTGCTTGCAGATGAACGCGTCGAGATTGTTCACACAGATCAGTTCTTTCTTCATGTTTACCTCACTCCGCCCGTCAATGCCTTCGCCGCGGCTTCGGCGGGGCTGGGAATCACGACCGCTTCGACCAGCGCGTCGCCCAGCGCGTCGCTCGCCGCCGCCACGGCCTCGCGCACGGCGGCCACGTCGCCGCCCAGCACGAAGAAGGATTTGCCGACAATGCCCTGCCCGGCCACGAATTTCAGCAGCCGGACCTCGGATTTCTTGACCGCGACGTCGGCGGCGTTCAGACCGGTGGCGACGAAACGGCTTTCCACCACGCCCAGAGCTTCTCCCCGCGCGGCCGGCTGACTTTTCTTCAGGGCGGCGATCAGCAGGGGGGAAACGTTGGAGATGACAAAGCTGCCGGTCAGACGCTTCTGCCCGGCGCGGGCAAGATTGACGGACGTTTCCACCGCCTCGCGGTCGCCGGAGACATAGATGAGGAATCTCCCGGCGCACAGGGGCGTCGCGCGCGCGAGCTCCACGTGGGCCGCCTTGACCATGCCGTCCGCCAGTTCGGCGCCGGCCGCGATGCTGTATGTTTCCACAACGCCGAGAGTATCCACGATTGCCTCACAGCCCTCTGGTGATTTCGACTTCATCCAGAATGCCGACTATGGCGGCGTCCACCGGAATGTCGGGAGAGGACAGCGCCTTGCGCGCCGAGCTGCCGAGCACCGTCAGCACCTGTTCGCCTATGCCCGCGCCCACGCAGTCGACGGCGACAAAGCTCTCATGCCGCTTGCCGTCGGCCGGATCGATGCGCTGCACGACCATCAGTTTCAGGCCGCTGAGCTCGTCTTCCTTCTTCGTCGCCCATACGTTGCCGATGACGATGCCTATAATCATCCGTAACCCTTACAGTTGTTTCAGGATGCTCATGCTCAGTGCCTCCGCCGTCTCCGCCGCGAGGGGCGTGACGTTGGCGGCGGCCGGCACAACCAGCGTGCGAACGCCGTCCGCGCCCGCCTTTTCCACCATGCCGGCCGTGATCAGGCTTTCCCGCAGCCGCGCCGTGTCGGGACGCTTGCGCCGGAACTCCCGCAGACCGTAGGTCGCCAGGGTCTTTTCGTGGGCGACGTACAGATCGTAAAGAGGACCGGGCGCGCTGTCGGCGTAGCGCCGGTAATCGAATTCCAGCGCCTCCACCTCGACGCCCCGCAGCAGCAGGTCGAGCGTTTCCGCCATGAGGGGAGAGGCGGCCCGGCCGGCGGCAAGATCCGCCATGTCGGAGCAGGAAAGCCGGGGCAGGATGTACTTTTGCGGGGTTCTGCCGCCGCAGTCCTCGCCCGCGAACAGGATGTCCGTTCCGTCCCCGAAGAAGGGGGCCACAAGGGGGGCGACGCGCTCGACAAGGGCCGCGTCGCGCGCGGCGAGAACCATGACGCAGGGACGCGTCTCGCGTTCGTCCATCCGCTCCAGCACTTCGAGCACGACAGTCCGCACCAGTTCCGCTACATCCATGTTCTTACCCGAAAGAGCCGTTTATTTCTGCGCGCCGCAGTTGAGCGCGATGCCCAGCGGCGTGACCAGAAAGGGATTTGAAGGCTTGCACACGGGCTTGCCCGTTTCCTTGGCGATGACCGTTTCCATGTTCTTCAGGCAGCAGGTGCCGCCCACCAGGTAAATGGCCGAAACGTCGCGGCCGCGGATATGGCGGTTGACGATGGAGGCCATCTTTTCAAGCACGGGCTTGACCACGGGGAAAATTTCCTCCTGCCGGTCAGGGGCCTTCTTGATGGCTTCGGCCTCGTCGAAGCTGACGCCGTAGTTGCCGGCCAGCACAAGGGAAAGGTGCGTGCCCCCCGTGGGTTCGTCCGCGACGTAGACGACCTTGCCGTCTTCCAGCACGGAAAGACCGGTGGTGCCGCCGCCGATATCCACGATGACGCCGTTTTCCACGCCCAGCACCGCGTTGGCGGCGGTGGGCTCGTCCAGAATGGTCGTCACGGTCAGCCCCGCGCCCTCGACCACATGCCGGTGCGTGGCGCATTCGCGCTCGCCGGTGCCGGGAGGCACGGCGATGGCGGCCGTTTCCAGTTCGCGGCCGAGACGTTCCTCAAGCTCGCCGATCAGCTTGCGGACGATGCGCGAGGCTCCGGTATAGTCCACCACGAGACCGTCCCGGACGACCTGCGCGAATTCCAGCGCGCAGGCCACGGGCTTGCGTTCGGCATTGACCACGACGACCACGATGTAGGCCGTGCCAAGGTCCACGCCCACGAAGAGCTGTTCGCCGGGGGCCGTTTCGGCCGGGGTTTCGATACGGCGTTCGAGTTCTTCGATTTGCCGGTTAACGGCCGCAAAGTCCATGAGAGCTCCCGGATTTGCCGATAATGATGCCTTCTATACCGTTCTTCCAGCCGGAGCCGTTGCCTTCGTCCGCGTCGATGTGCATGGCCAGCTTGAACTTGTCGCTGACCCGCACCAGCACCTCTTCCAGAATGAGGGGGCGCTCGGTGCAGAGGCGCACGCAGACCTTTTCGTTATCCGTCACGCCGAAGCGGGCGGCGTCTTCCGGCGACATGTGGATATGCCGCGCGGCCACGATGACGCCTTCGTCCAGGCCGACGATGCCGGTCTGCGAGGCCAGGATGATGCCCGGCGTGCCGGCGATGTCGCCGGACTGGCGCACCGGGGCGTCGACGCCCAGCATGCGCGCGTCGGTCTTGGAGATTTCCACCTGCGACTTGCCCCGCGAGGGGCCGAGGATGGCCACGTTGTCCATGACGCCCTTGGGCCCGATGAGGCGCACGCGTTCCTTGCACAGGAACTGGCCGGGCTGCGAGAGATCCCGGGCGTGGGTCAGGGGCGCGCCGAACAGGGCGACGGCGTCCTGCTCGCTGAGATGGACGTGGCGGGCGGAAAGCTCCACCGGAATGGGGCCGGTCGGGTGCGCGGCGGCATGCGAAGCGTCGCCGTGCGCGACTTCGTCCAGCACGCGGGTGAGCACCTGCGCCAGCACGTCCTTGATGACTTGTTCGTTCATCGATGTTTCCTTTATGACCCGAACCCTTCCCCGTCAGGGGGAAGACGGCGGCAGGAGGGATGGGGGAACGGGCCGGAAAGGCGTTCTCCGGCCCGTTTTTTCCTCAGGCTTAGCCTTCCTTGTGGGGCAGGATGAGTTCCACTTCGGAATGGGGGCGGGGGATGACGTGCACGCTGATGAGCTCGCCGACCTTCTGGGCGGCGGCGGAACCGGCGTCGGTGGCGGCCTTGACCGCGCCCACGTCGCCGCGAACCATGACGGTCACGAGCCCGCCGCCGACCTGCACGCGGCCGATGAGGGTGACGTTGGCGGCCTTGACCATGGCGTCGGCGGCTTCAATGGCGCCCACGAGGCCCTTGGTTTCGATCATGCCCAAAGCATTGGTGGAAGTCATCTCGGTCTCCTTGAATTTGGATTGCGTTGTTGATTATGTGAACGCTCGCGCGCTTTCGGCGCATGCGTCGTTTACATGACCTTCTTCAGTTCCGCGACGATCAGCGAGGTAATGGCGTTGATGTCGATGGAAGAACCGCCGGCGCCCGCGGACGCGCAGGTCGAGGGGGCCGGAGCGGAGCAGCAGCTCGCCGGAGCTTCGGCATGGCAGTCGTGCGGACGGCTCTGGCACGTGCCGCCGCCGAGATCGTAGGCCACGCGACGGATGTTCAGCAGGTTCATGGGCGTCACGTTGTCGGAGGTGGCGCTGCCGCCCACGGCGCCGCAGCCCAGGGTGAAGGAGGGGAAGAGGCCCGTGGTGAGGCCCACGCCGCCCTGGGTGGAAGGCGTGTTGACGAGAATACGGGAAACGGGCTTCTTCAGGCCGAATTCGCGGATCACTTCCTCGTTGTTGGAGTGAATGGCCAGCGAGTGACCGATGCCGCAGTTGTGCAGCAGGGCGTGACAGAGGTCGCAGGCCTGATGCCAGTCGTTGACCACGTAGAAGCCGAGGAGCGCCGTGAGCTTTTCCTTGGAGAAGGGGAACTTCGGCCCGACGCCCGGCTCGTCGGAAATCAGGAGGCGCGTGCCCGCGGGCACTTCGATGCCCGCGATCTTGGCGATGGTCTGGGCATCGCGGCCCACGATGGCCGGATTCATGGTGCCGTTGCCGCGTTCCATGACGGCCTTGACCTTGGCAAGGTTTTCGCCTTCGAGGAAGAAGCCGCCCTGGGCGATCAGCGCGCGCTTGACCTGGGCCGCGATGACGCTTTCCGTGACGATGGACTGCTCGGAAGCGCAGATGGTGCCGTTGTCAAAGGTCTTGCTGGTCATGATCTTGACGACGGCGTCCTCAATGTTGGCGCTGCGCTCGATGAAGGCCGGCACGTTGCCCGCGCCCACGCCCAGGGCGGGCGTGCCGGAGCTGTAGGCCGCCTTGACCATGCCGGGGCCGCCGGTGGCGAGGATGAGGTCGGCAATCTTCATGAGTTCGCCGCTCCCCTCGATGGTGGGGATGCTGATGCAGCTCACAAGATCGGTGCTGACGTTGCAGTGGTACAGGGCTTCCTTGATGATTTCCACCGTGCGGGCGATGCACTTCTTGGCGCTGGGATGGGGCGTGAACACGATGGCGTTGCCCGCCTTCAGCGAGATCAGCGTCTTGTAGATGACGGTGGACGTGGGATTGGTGGACGGAATGATGCCCGCGATGACGCCCACCGGCACGGCGATCTCGATGATCTTGTTCGCCTTGTCTTCGCGCAGGATGCCGATGGTCTTCATGTCCTTGATGCAGGCATAGACCTTTTCGCTGGCAAGGAGGTTCTTGACCTTCTTGTCCTGCGGCTTGCCGTAGCCGGTTTCCTCGTGGGCCAGCACGCCGAGGGCCTCGGCCTGGGCCGCCGCGGCTTCGGAAACGGCCTTGACGACGGCGTCAATGCGTTCCTGCCCCAGCTGGCAGAACTCGGCCTGGGCCGCGCGGGCGGCGCGAACCAGCGCGCGGGCTTCCTGGATGGACAGCAAATCCTTGTCTACCATGTGTTTACTCCTCATATTTTCCTGAGCGCCCGCGAGATGGCGGCAATCAGGGATTTCTTGTCGGCCGACGCGATTTCATCCTCGGTCATGGACAGGCCGTCCACGGTCCGGGCCATCTGGCGCAGGCGGTTCAGGCTCATGCTTCTCAGCCGCGAGGTTCCCGGCTGCGCGTTCGTCTGCCGCCGCGTCGCGGGGGCTTTGGCGGAGCCGCCGTCGCCGGCGGCCTCTTCGGAAGGCGGCGCGGCGGGGGCGTCCTCCGCCCCTTCAGGCTCCGGTTGCGCGGGCGCCGGCGCGGCGTCCGCGGCGGGAGCCGCGTCTTCTTCCGAACGGAAATAGCTTGCGTCGCGCGGATCGTCGGGGTCGGGCGCCAGCAGAAGCACGCCTGTCAGCTCCTGATCCGGGCGGGGAATGACATGCACGGAAATCAGTTCCGCCCCGGCGATGCGGCGAATGGAGGCCCCGGCGGCGTCCACGGCGGCCTGCACGGCGGCGACTTCGCCGGCGACGCTGATTGTCACCAGACCGCCGGTGGCCAGATTCTTTTCCAGCAGACGCACGTCGGCGGCCTTGAGCATGGCGTCGGCGCCCTCGACGGCCGCGAGCAGTCCTCTGGTTTCCACAAGTCCGAGTGCCAGCATTGGGAGCGCCTCCTCCGGCCTAGTGCCTGATCACCGTTACCGGGAAATCGTATTTCTTTATAATGGCCTCGACCCGCGTCAGGTCTTCCTCGCTCAGGACGGGATTCCCCGGAAGGGGATACTCGCGTCCGAGCTGGGCGTATTTGTTGACGCCCATCTTGTGATAGGGAAGCAGGTCGATGCCCTTGCAATTGCGGTGATCCTTGTAGGGTTCCAGAAAGCGCACAAGACTCCCTATTTCTTCTTCGCCGTCGTTGATTCCCTTGAGCAGCGGCACGCGCACCTTGACGTTGCGCCGGTTTTCAAACAGCCATTGCAGGTTTTCCAGAATGAGCTCGTTGCGGACGCCGGTCAGGCGGTAGTGACGGTCGGAATCCATGTGCTTGACGTCGAACAGGAAAAGATCCGTTACTTCCGCGATCTTCCGTATGACCTCGGGCCGCGCGTAGCCGCAGGTTTCAATGGCCGTGCCGATGCCGCGCTGCTTGCAGGCGGTCAGCAGGTTGAGGGCCGCCTCCGGCTGCATGAGCACCTCGCCGCCGCCAAGCGTCACGCCCCCGCCCGAGCTCTGGTAAAAGGGCAGGTCCTCTTCGATGACGCTCAGAATGTCCGAAATGGAACGGTACTCGCCCGAGATGCTGATCGCGGACTGGGCGCAGGCGTCCTCGCACTTGCGGCAGCCCACGCACTCCGCGTCGCGCATGACGACATGCCGGCCGTCGGCGTCCATCGCGTGCACGCCCGCCGGGCAGACGGCGACGCACGCCCCGCAGTGCACGCAGGCGTCCTTCTTGAACAGGACCTGATAACCGCGCCTCTGCCCTTCCGGGTTGGAACACCAGAGACAGCGCAGGGGGCAGCCCTTGAAGAAGACCAGCGTTCTGATACCCGGCCCGTCGTACAGATTGTACTTCTGTATGTTGAAAATCAGTGCTTTTCTTTCAACCACGAGACTGGCTCCGCAAGGTACGTCTGTTGATGTTCGGGGAAGAGCCCGGCCCGGGGGAGGGGCGCCGGGAGCGGCCCCCCTTCCCCCGAACCGTCGGAGTTCGATGCGCTGCGGCGTTGCCCGGATTAGAGGGAACGCAGCACCGTTCTGCTGATGATCTCGTCCTGCACGTCCTTGCACAGCTCCACGAAGAAGGCGCTGTAGCCGGCCACGCGCACCACCAGATCGCGGTAGTCTTCAGGATGATCCTGAGCCTTCAGCAGCACGTCGTTGTCAAGGTAGTTGAACTGCATTTCGCCGTTGCCCAGAATGCTGGCGGTACGGATCAGGGTGACGATGCCGTTTTCGCCTTCCGGGGTGTCGAGCAGCCCGCTCATCAGCTTGAAGTTATGCACCAGGCCGATGTTCATGTTGTCGTTGGCCATCTTGGACACGCTCTTGATGATGGCCGTGGGGCCCTTGTAGTCGGCGCCCTGGGTCGGGCTGATGCCGTCGGACAGGGGCTGCCAGGCGTGACGGCCGTTGGCGGTGGCGCCGGTCAGCTGGCCGAAGGGCGTATTGTTGGAGATGGACAGCGTGCCGTGGCTGAGCACGGAATACAGCGTCTTGTACTTGCGGTGCTCCCGCTCGGTAAAGGCGATGATATCCGCCGCGATGAGGTCGGCGTAGTCGTCGTCGTTGCCGTACTTGGGCGCGGCAAGGCAGTCGGCGCGAATCTGATCATAGCCCTTGAAGTCGGCCTTGAGCGCTTCGTTGAGCTGTTCGAGGGTGTATTTCTTGTCGTCGTACACCAGCTTCTTGATGGCGGCCATGGAGTCGGTATAGGTGGCAAGACCGCTCCAGACGACGCCGGGGCCGAAGTTGTACATGGCGCCGCCCGAGGACACGTCCCGGCCGTTTTCCATGCAGCCTTCATACATCACGGACATGAGCGGCTTGGGCGCAAGCTCGCGATGCACGCGCTGGGAAATGACCGTGGCGACGGCCGTCCACTTGGTGACGTACTTGATTTCTTCCTTGACCGCGGCTTCAAACTTTTCCCAGGTGTCGAAGTTCTTCAGATCGCCCATGTCGGGGCAGACCTGCTTGCCGTACCACAGCGGCACGCCGTGGTTGAGCGCGAGCTCGATGCAGATGGGCCACTGGGTATAGGAGGTGGAGGTCCACTGATAGAGGCGGCCGGCCTTCTGCGGCTCCACGCAGCCCATGAGGCAGTAGTCGCGCGAGTCTTCCATGGACACGCCCTTGGCCAGCATCATCTTGATGTGGGTGTCGTCGAAGTGCACGGCGGGGAAGCCCATGCCCGAGCGGATGACGTCCACGATCTTGCGCAGGTACTTTTCCGGCGACTTGTTGTGCACGCGGGTGGCGAGAGAGGGCTGGTAGATGCGGACGTGCCGCACGGCGTCCATGAGCAGATAGGTCAGGTCGTTGGTGGCGTCGCGGCCCTCGCGGGTGACGCCGCCCACGCACATGTTCACGAAGGGCTGGTAGCCGGCGAAGAACTTGGAGCCGCCCTCGCTGGTGAGCCACATCATTTCGGACATCTTGATCAGCATGCAGCCCGCGAGATCGAACGCTTCGTATTCGGTCATGCGGCCGGAATCAATGTCGGCCCGGAAGAAGGGATACATGTACTGGTCGACGCGGCCGATGGACATGCCGGTCTGGTTTTCCTCGACGGGCAGCAGGGACTCGATGGTCCACACGGCCTGAATGGCTTCCCAGAAGCTCGTGGGCGCGTGGGCGGGCACGCGCGCGTTGACTTCGGAAATCTTCAGAAGCTCGGCCTTGCGCTTGGGATTGCTTTCTCGGGACGCCAGCTCCGCCGCATATTCGGACAGACGGCGGGCGTAGGTCATGACGCCTTCGGTGGTGTCGATGATCGACTTGTAGAAGTAGATCTTGTCCAGATCGTCGGGGTTTTCGTAATCCAGGCGTTCCAGATGTTCGCGGGCTTCGCGCTGAATGTCCAGCATGCCCTTTTTCATCAGGATGACGTCGTAGCCGGGGTTGGAGTCGCCGCCGCCGTTCAGGGCATGGTAGGAGCAGTCCGAAACGAAGGACTCGCCGGACAGTTCCCAGACGCCCGCCTCGCGGTACTGGGCTTCGCAGAATTCATCCACGGAGCGGCCTTCCCAGTAGGGGAAGATTTCTTCGCGCAGCACCTTCTTGTCTTCTTCCGAAATGTAGAAGGGGTCCTGCGGACGGTGGGCGATGGTGTCCAGCTCGTCGCGCAGCCAGCGCCAGGAAATATCCGGGGAAAAGGCGCCCACGCGCGGCCCGCCGCAGGGGCAGCCGACGATCAGTTCGTGATCCTGAATGACCAGCGGCGCGGTTTCGCAGCAGCGGCGGAAGGCCTTGGCCCGCAGCTCGATCTTGGGAAGGCCGGGATTGGCCTTGTCGATCTCGGTGATGATGCGGGCGCGGTGGATGGAGATGCTGGGCACCTGCTTCAGGAAGTTTTCCTTCAGAAGCTTGTGGCGCTCGGTGGGGCCGTCGGGCACGCCGGGGCCGTGGGCGCAGGCGGCGGGAGCGGCGGGCGCGCCCGTCGCGGGGATCGCATGCGCGGAGCTCTGAAGCATCTCGGCCGAGACGCCTTCAAATATCTTTCGCAGGGATTCCCGTTCCGCGGGGGACAGATTCTTGGTCGCCTCTGCAATCTTTCTGGAAAAATCGTGAAGATCCACTCTGCTTCCTCCGTTGGTGAAAATGTCGTCAGTTGCGTTCAGGACCGGATATGACCCGGAGGGTTTCCTGCAGGACCTGACGCAGCGCATCAAGATTGATTTCCGTATCGCGAGACAGGGCGGCGGCTTCGGCCGGCCGCGATTCGTCCGGGCATTCGCCGTACATGCGGCGCAGCGCGTCCTCGTTGCGCGCGCCGTAGCCGACCCGGCGGATGTAGATGAGGTTCATGGGGGAAACATTGTCGGACGTGATGCCCTTGCCCGCCAGCCCGCTGCCGAGCGTCATGGCCGGGAAGAGATCCGTGGTCGCGCCCATGCCGCCCAGCGCCGCCGGCGTGTTGACGAGAAGCCGGGCCACGGGCTTCTTCAGCGCGAACTGGCGAATGACTTCCGCGTCGCGGGAGTGGAGCACAAGCGTATGCCCGGCGCGATCGTAGAGAAGCAGCTCGATGCACTTTTCGCAGGCGTGCATCCAGTCGTCCTCCACATACCAGGGAAGCACGGGATTGAGGAGTTCCCGGTTATAGGCGTCCGTATCGGAAACATACTTGCGTTCGGCGATGAGCACCCGCGTCCGGGCGGGCGCCTCGAACCCGGCTCTTTTGGCCAGGGTATGCGCGTCAAGCCCGATCATGTCGCGGCGGCGGCGTCCATCGTGATGGAAGAACAGCGCCGCGAGCGCCCGCGCTTCATGTTCGCTCATGAAATAGCCGCCCTCTTCCTGGAAGGCCGCGCGGGTGACGTCGGCTATGCGGGCGTCCACCACCACGCACTGTTCCGCGGAAGGCGCGACGCCGCAGTCAAAGGACTTGCTGAAAATGATGTCCCGCACGGCCTGACGCACGTCGGCGCTGCGTTCGATGAAGGCCGGGCCGTTGCCCGTGCCGCCGCAAATCAGCGGCTTGCCGCAGGCGCGCGCGTCGTCCAGCATGCCGACGACGCCCGTAAGCAGGACAAGCGAGACGGCGGGGTGGCGCATCAGTTCCCGCGTGCCGCTTCCGGTCGCGGTCGCAAGGTAGGAAATGCTCCCTTCCGGCAGGCCGCACTCCTCGGCGGCGGCGATGATCAGATCGAGCGCGGCCTTCATGCAGCCGACGGCGCGCGGATGCAGGGAAAAGATGATCGCGTTGCCCGACTTGATTGCAAGAAGCGCCTTGTAAATGGTTGTGGATACGGGGCTCGTGGAGGGGCAGAGGGCGACGATGACCCCAAGGGGAACCCCCACTTCGAGCACGTTGCCGTTTTCGTCCCGCCGCAGCGGGCCCACGCAGCGCATGCCGCGCAGGGCGCGACGCACCGAGCGGCAGACGAAATTGATCTTGATCAGCTTGTCCTGCCAGCGGCCGTAATCCGTTTCCTCAAAGGACATGACGGCAAGGGCGCGGGCATGCTTTTCCATTTCTTCGGCCACATGCTCGACAATTTCATCGAGCTTTTCCTGCGGAAAGTCCGCCAGCCTCTTTTGCGCCTCCCTTGCGTTTTCAGCAAGGATTCTGGCGTATTGCATGGAAAGAAGGTCTTTGTCGGCAATCATCGTTCACGCCCCGCGTTTCGGCGGCGGACAGCGCTGCGCGCGCCGGACGCCGGATCAGGCAAGAAGATTCTCAATGGCATAGCGACGCGTCATCTTCACCAGGTCCCGGTGGGGGGTGGGGATGACGCAGGAGCTGTACACGGAAGCGCCCATGGCTTCCACAGCCTTGACGCCGGCGGCCACGGCGGCCTTGCAGGCGGCCACGTCGCCCTGCGTCAGGACGGAAATATAGCCCGACGCCACGTTTTCATAACCGATGAGCTCGACGTCGGCGGCCTTGATCATGGCGTCGGCCGCTTCCAGCATGTAGACGATGCCGAAGGTCTCGATCATGGCCAGCGAGCGCAGGCCGGGCTCGTTGGGTTCGTTCATGACCCCGTGCACCAGCGCGATGTCGCCGACGCCGCGAACGGGGCGCGGCATGACGTTGTGCGCCGTCAGCTTGCCGATGGACGCGGCGGCGGCCTTGCCGGCGTCGACGGATGCGCGCACCGCGGCCACGTCTCCCTTGACCATGATGGTCACCAGGGTGGACCCGACGTTTTCATAAGAGAAGAGCTGAACGTCGGCGGCTTTCAGCATGGCGTCCGCGCCGTAGATCGCGGGGACCATTCCCAGTGTTTCAATGAGGCCCATGGCCTCGTCAGCGTAATTTCTCATGCTGTCTCCGTGGGCGGTTCGGAAAAATTCCGGGGCTTCTCGCGTTTCCGGCCGGAAGCGCGACGCGCGTTCCTGCGGAAGCCGGCGGGAACGGATCTGGTTTGGATAGTATGTTCATAGTAGCCTTTCCCTAAAGGGGAAGGTCAAGCGCATTTTGGAAAAAAAGACGGAGCGGGCATTTTCGGGGGCGGGGGAGGGAAAAAAGTCAATTTCCATGCGGGCTGGGGAGCGTTGGTCCTGAAATTGATTGTGTATTCATTCAAGGTAGATAGAGAAAAAACGTCGTTTCGGTTTACGCGGAAAAACGCTACCTTCCCCTATGGGCGCCCCCTGCGGTATTTTGTGAAACATGTTGAAAAACAAGAGGTTTTTTGCAGGCGTGCAAAAAATGTCCTTGGGAAACCCTTTTTTTGGGCGAATCCGGGTTGACCTTTCCCCAGAGGGAAAGGTTTATGGTCGTAACATCGTACCCCGGTCCGTATTTTTTGCATCCTGCGCGTCGGTCGCGCGCGGGGCTCCGCCGGAACGGCGCGTCGTTTCGCGGAGGGCGGCATGGGGCAGGCGAGATGCATGTTTTCCGTATGGTTTGCCTGCGGAACTTTTCTCCGGTCAGATTGCCGTTGGAATTTTCCGATTCTCAATGACGATGCAGAACGGCAGCCGCAAAGACCCGTTTCTTGCGGCTGCGGAGCGCATATCGCCCTTGCGGCCGCCGGGATGCGGCCGGAGGCGAAGGCTCCGGGGAGCGCCGCCGCGCGCCGCCGTCGGAAAACCCGTTCGGAACCGCAACCCACGGAGGGTGTTATGGAGCAAGCAACCGGCATGCCGAGTCCGGCCGCCATCGAGGCGAAGAACAGGCTTACGGCGAACTTCAGGAGGAGGGGCATCTTTACCGCCATCATGTCCGGGGTCACCTACGGCAACTATACCGCCTTCATGACCCTTGCCATGTCCGTGGGCATCTGGGCGAAGTTTTACGGCGAGGACTCCGGCTTCACGCCGTTTGCGGTGGCGTTCATGCTGAGCGCCCTTGGCGCGGCGCTGACGGATACCTGCAGCGCCGTGTGGTCGCTGCTGATTGCGGCGTACAAGGGCAAGCTCGGCGACTTCTGGCGCAGCTTCGCCACCAAGCCGGGCGTCATTCTCGCCTTTGCGGCCATGATCGGCGGCCCTCTCGCCTCCACGGCCTACGTTATCGGCCTGCAGCAGGCCGGCTCCATCGTGGTGCCCATCAGCGCCCTCTGCCCGGCCATCGGCGCCATTCTCGCGCGCATCCTCTTCAAGCAGGCGCTCACGCCCCGCATGATGCTGGGCATCCTGATCTGCTTCGGCGCCAGCGCCCTGATCGGCATCTCCAGCATGGGCGGCACGGAAGCGCATCCGAACATGATGCTCGGTCTGCTGTTCGGCTTCTGCGCGGCGCTGGGCTGGGGTCTGGAAGGCTGCGTGGGCGGCTACGCCTCCTCGATGATTGATCCCGAGGTGAGCATCGCCATCCGCGAAGTGACCAACGGTCTTTCCAACCTGATCATCATGGTGCCCATTCTCGGCATCATCGGCGGGGCCAGCCCCATCGAGGTCATCAATTCGGCCATTACCGACTGGGATTCCATGAAGTTCTTCGTTATCGGCGGTTTCGCCTGCTACTGGGGCTTCATGCTGTGGTACAAGGGCAACGCCATGTGCGGCGCCGCCCTGGGCATGGCCTGCAACGGCATGTTCTCCTTCTGGGGCCCCTTCTTCTGCTGGGTGTGGCTTGGTCTGGTGTTCGGCATCGACGGCTGGAACATGCCTCCCATCGCCTGGGTCGCCGCTATCCTGATGGTCGTCGGTATCTTCACCATCGCCACCAATCCGCTGGCTATCTTCATGAGAAAGAAGGAGGGCTAAGCGCATGAAGCCGCTGAACTACGCCATTCTCAAGCTTTTTACCGACGGCCGCGAGGCCTGCCCCGAAGACGTGATCGAGGCGCTCAAGGGCGAGTACGGTCATTTCAAGGCCCTGAACAAGCGGGACGTGCTCACCTCGCTGATGACCGCCGAATCCAACGGCCTGCTGGAGGAATCGCGCTTCGAGCTGGATGAAGAGGGCGAGGTCCGCATGTTCTTCCGTTCCAACGAGGAAGGCATAGCCACCATCAACAAGTATATCCGGTAACGCCGGACGTCATTCCAACTGTAAGGAGTTTGCCATGAGATTCGGGAAATTCGTACAGACGTTGTGCGCGTCCGCCTTCTGCTGCGCGCTGCTGGCCGGCAACCTTTCCGCCGCGGAGCTGACGCACTGGCCCAAGGAGGCCCGCGAAAAGCTGGAGGCCATGATCGAGGCCAACGCCAACAAGGGGCAGTTCGCCACCTTCGACATGGATCAGACGACCTACAGGTACGACCTTCTTGATCCGCTGCTGGCCTACATGGATCAGAAAGGCCTGCTGACCCGCGAAACCATGGACCCGTCCCTGAAGCTCATTCCCTTCAAGGACAGCCCCGACTTCAAGGGCGGCAAGGAAAACATGACCAGCTACTACTGGCGGCTGTGCGCGATGCACGATCTGATCAGCTACCCCTGGGCGTCGCAGATCTTCGCCGGTTTCACCCTGCGGGAACTGAAGAAGAATCTTGACGAAATGCTGGCGCTCAAGGAGCCCATCAAGCGTCAGGTCTGGGACGGCGACAAGGTCGTTACCGTGGAGCTCCCCATTCCCAAGATGTTCCGCGGCATGCAGGAACTCTATGCCAAGCTGCGGGAAAACGGGATTGACGTCTATATCATGACCGCCGCTCATGAGGAAATCATCCGCATGGTGGCCTGCGATCCCAAGTACGGCTACAACGTTGATCCTGAAAAGGTTATCGGCGTCAACGTCCTGCTCAGGAATCCCAAGACGGGCGAGCTGACGAACTCCCGGATGCAGATTCGGGACGGCAAGTATGATCCCGCCAAGAATCTTGATCTGGTGACGACCTCGTTCCTGACCAACCCCATGACCTGGTTCGAAGGCAAGCAGGGTTCCACCATCGGGTATATCAATCAGTGGCAGCGTCCGATCATCGCCGGCGGCGACTCCACCGGTTCCGATACCTACATGCTGGAAAGCGTCAACGTGGAGCAGGGCGGCGTCAAGCTGTGGATCAACCGCAAGCCCGGCAAGCCCGAGGAAAATTCCAAGGCCAAGTGGACCATCGAGCACGCGAAGAAGTCCGCCGCGGAGCAGAAGGAGCTTGGCATGCCGGCAACCGCCGACAAGAACTGGATATTCATTGATCCCGACACGATCATGTAACGAATGACATAAACGCTGGTTCCCGCCGTTTTCCCCGCAGGAAGACGGCGGGAACCTTTTTTCTTCGCGCGGCGGACGAGAACGCGCGGAGAGGGGAGAAGGCCATGAGCGCCGCTATCACGACCTACGGACTTCTTGTTGTCGCCATTCTGGCGGAAACCTTCGCCACGTCGAGCCTGAACGCCTCGCAGCAGTTTACCAGGCCGATTCCCACGCTGTGTTCCATCATCGGCTACGTCGTCTCATTTTACACCTTTTCGCATGTGCTGAAGACGATTCCCGTAGGCGTCGGCTACGCCATCTGGTGCGCGCTCGGCATCGTGCTCATTTCTCTGGTCGGCGTCTTTTATTTCAAGCAGCATCTGGACGTTCCGGCGTATATTGGCCTCGGTCTCATCATCGCCGGGGTCATCGTCATTCACGTCTTTTCCGATTCGATGCGGCATTGAGAGAGCGCCCGCCGCGCGACGTTCCGCTCCTGTCGGGCCGGGACGCCGGAGAAAGAAACGCCGCCGGGATACGGCGGCGTTTTCTGTTTTTGTTGTCCGGGGGGAAGGGAAACCCCTCTGCTAGCGCGAGAGGGGTTTCCCGGCCCCCCGGGCCCCCCATCCCTGCCCCAGCGCGCTTTTTCACAAGCATATGG